>JAUYEQ010000385.1 GCA_030691295.1 Bacteroidota bacterium | reverse complement strand
ACTATACTGTAAAGCAGTAAACTGGGGGTTCAGCCCCCGTGTCTCTTATCGACAACAAAAATAGCCGGAAAAATATTTTTTTCAGCATACTCTAACGTATTAATTTACAAGAATATTATTTTCGGGCTGAATCGCTGACCTCAGCATGGAAGGACGGTGTTTACATTGTCCGTGTTAAAATGGGAGATGAAATGATCAGCGAAAAGCTCGTGGTAAAACATTGACGATAAGACAATAGGCAAAATTATACTCAGTCAGGGTTTCACTCCAAGGTGAAGCCCTGACTTTTTTGTTCTACAATATCTTAAAAAACATTTGGGCCACCGTCATATAAATAAGCAGTCCGAGAATATCGTTGGTAGTGGTGATAAACGGGCCGGTTGCAACAGCCGGATCAATTTTGAACCTGTTCAGCACGAGCGGAATAACGGTCCCGAATACCGAAGCAAAAATCATCACAATAAATAAGGTAATACTCACCGAATAAGTGAGCCTCATGTTTCCGTTAAAGAAGTAATTGTAAACGAATATGAGTATCGAGAACAAAAAAGCGATGCTAAAGGCGACCGTGAGTTCTTTTAACAGTTTCCGGCCAACAGAATCGAAACTGCGTGTTCCACTGGCAATGCTCTGAACAATGATTGATGATGACTGAACTCCCACATTTCCGGCCATAGCAGCGATGAGCGGAATGAAAAATGCCATTGCAGGAATCTGCTCAAGTTGCGACGAGTGCGAGCCAAGCACTCCAGCACCGATAATACCGCCAACCATTCCGATAAAAAGCCAGGGAATGCGTATCCAGGCGCGTTGAAATACATTGTCGCCGGCATCCACATCACCCGAAATACCAGAAGCCATCTGGTAATCCTTGTCGGCTTCTTCGCGAATAATATCCAACACGTCGTCGATTGTAATCCTGCCCTTCAACCGTCCAATCTGATCGACCACCGGAAGCGCTACCAAATCGTATTTTTCCATGATCTGGGCCACTTCTTCCTGACTGGCATCCGTCCGCACAAAATGGGCATCTTCGGTTACCATACTTTTAATGACCGTATGGGTTGGCTTCATGATCAGCATCTTCAGCGAAAGCACGCCTTTGAGCACAAAATTATCATCAACAACATACACGTAATAAATTTCGTCGATGTCTTCCGCCTGAATGCTGATTTCCTTCAGGCAGGTTTGTACTGTCCAGTTTTCGTTCACCGCCACCAATTCTTTGGCCATAATCCCCCCGGCAGTATCCTCGTCGTATTCCAGCAGGTCGGCAATGTCTCCGGCCTGTTCCTTGTCTTCGAGTTGAAGCAAAACCTCGTCTTGTAAGTCTTCGTCGAGTTCTGCCATAACGTCGGCAGCATCATCCGATTCCATGTACTCGATAAACCGGTGGGCAATAACATCCGGAGGCAATAATTTCAAATAACTGTTCCAGTCGTTCTCCGGAATTTCAACCAATACGTCGGCGGCCAATTCTCCATCGAGCAGCGAAAAGAGGTATTTGGCTTCATCAGAGTCAAGCTCTTCTATTATTTCAGCAATATCAGCCGGATGGAATTCACTGATGATCAGAATAATATCCTGATCTGCTTTCTGATCGATCAGTTGCGAAAGCTGATCAATTAAATTCCTGTTGAGTTCAAGTTTCATAACTTAATACAGTTCAAAGTTTCAAGTTCCGCTTTTGCGACTGATCATTGCGACTGACCGCTATTAACTTTCTGCCCCGTTCTGTTCCGCAATAAGCCTTGTCAACATTACAAATTCGGCTACGCCAAGCTGTTCGGGTCGCTTGTCAAATATCGGATTTGCTTTTAACTCGTCGGTGGTAATCATGGTTTTTAACGAATTGCGCATGGTTTTTCGTCGCTGGTTGAAAGCCATTTTCACAACGCTTTTGAAGAGTTTTTCATCGCAGTCGAGGTGCTCAGCTTTGTTTCGTGTGAGCCGGATGACACCACCTTTAACTTTTGGCGGTGGATTAAATTGATTCTGATCAACCGTAAATAAATATTCAATATCGTAATATGCCTGAAGGAAAACGCTCAAAATCCCATACGTTTTTGAACCGGGTCCGGCAGCCAGCCTCTCTGCCACTTCTTTTTGAAGCATTCCGACTACTTCAGGAATCTGGTTGTGAAATTCCAGCACCCTGAAAAATATCTGCGACGAAATGTTGTAAGGGAAATTACCGATAATGGCAAATGGTTCGTCAAAAACCTGGTCAATCCTCATTCGCAGAAAATCGGCTGAAATGATCCTATCCTTCAGTTCTGGAAAATGCTCGTTCAGGTAATCAACCGATTCGCGGTCAATCTCGACAACAGATGTTTCGAACGATTTATTTTTCAGGAGAAATTCGGTTAATACTCCCATACCGGGGCCAATTTCCAATACTTTGTTCACATTGACTGCCTGCAAACTTTCAACAATTTTTTGAGCAATGTCTTTGTCTTTCAAAAAGTGCTGCCCCAGATTCTTCTTTGCCCTAACTATTGCCATTTTTTATTGTTTCAATGATAACTTAAAATGTTGCATTCTGAACTTAGCAATCAAAGACACTGTCTTTCCAGGCAGGAATTGCTTCTACCACGGATTACTCAGATAAACACAGATTGAAAACTCACTTTGCTTGTTTAATAGTCTGTGAAAATCAGTGAAATCTGTGGTTTTCACTTTTCTTCTTTCTTTGTGTTTCTTCTTTGAGTTTTTGTTACAAAATTGTCCTTACTTAAATTATTGCCAGAAATCGACACGAATTAAAACAAAACTGTATTTTTGCGCATATTGCTAAATTCAGAATAAGGACTTTATATTACAAATCCTTATTGCCGGAGCAAAAGTACTTTAAAACCGATCAATAAAAAAATAGAAAAGTTGAAACAAAATACCTTCAAAACCATAAAATTCCTCTCCTTTTTTATACTCGGAGTCCTGCTTTTTTGGTGGGTTTACAAGGATCAGGATATTAACCGGATTAAAAGTATTTTAACCAATGAAGTCAACTATTTCTGGATCATCGTTTCCGCGTTTTTAGGACTACTGAGTCATATCAGCCGCACCATCCGGTGGAACCAGATTATTGAACCTTTGGGGCACAAACCCCGAACGTTGAATACTTTTCTGGCCGTAATGATTGGCTACCTGATGAACCTTGCCCTGCCGCGAATGGGCGAAATTTCGAGGTGCGGTGTACTTTCCCGCTACGAAAAAATCCCATTCACAAAACTGATAGGAACAGTAGTTCTAGAGCGGTTGATCGATGTGCTGGTGCTAGTTTTGCTCTTGGTTCTTGTGGTCGTTACCCAGTTCGGACAAGTACTCGAATTTTTAAAAAACAATCCTGAAGTGGAAGAAAAACTAGGTAATATATTGCATTCGCCCATTTTGCCAATCGGGCTGGTATTATTTCTACTGATTCTCTGGTTTACAAGGCATAAAATCAAGGCCAGCGGCATTGCAAAAAAAGTGATTGCCCTTTTTAATCAGTTCATTGAAGGATTTCAAAGTATCCGAAATATTAAAAACAAAGGCGCATTTATTTTTCACTCTGTATTTATCTGGTTTTTATATTACCTGATGATTTACTGCGTTTTCTTTTCGTTTGAATTTACCACACATTTAACTCCCTGGGCCGGACTAACCGTATTTGTTCTGGGCAGTTTCGGAATGGTGGCGCCCGTGCAGGGAGGTATTGGCGCCTGGCATTTTATGGTAATTGAAGGACTTGCTTTGTACGGCATCGACAAAGCCGACGGCCAAATTTTCGCATTGGTAGCACATGGAAGCACAACGCTTATGCTGATTGTTTTTGGACTGATTTCATTGCTGGTATTGCCTTTTGTGAATGAACGCGTTGAAATAAAATAAAACATTGAATACCAACCTATACATTGCCCGAAGGATTTTTTCCGCAAAGGAAAACCGCGATAACCTGTCGCACCGGATCGTGAATATTGCCCTTTTTGGCATTGTACTCGGACTGGTGGTGCTTATTTTGTCGATTGCCATCGTAACTGGTTATAAAACGGAAGTTGGCCGAAAAGTGATCGGGTTCGGTTCTCATTTACAAATTGTAAACCTCGATTCCAACCAATCGTTCGAAACCAGTCCCATCAATCAGGAGCAACCTTTTCTGGAAGAACTTAAAGCAATTGACGGCATTCGGCACGTGCAGGTATTTGCAACCAAACCGGGTATCATCCGCACTGATGAAGAAATTCACGGTGTGGTTCTAAAAGGCATTGGGCCCGATTTCGACTGGTCATTTTTTCAGGAGAACAAAGTTGCTGGAGAACCATTTCATGTTCAGGACACTGTCCGCAGCAACAAAGTCTGGATTTCGAAGCAAATGGCCGACCTGCTGAAACTCAAAACCGGCGACGATCTAACCATGTTCTTTATCAACCAGATGGAAGCCGTTCCGCGCCAGCGGAAATTCGAACTTGCAGGTATTTACAAGACCAGTCTCGAAGAGTTCGACCGCATGTTTGTGTTGGTTGACATCAATCATATCCGTAGGCTAAATAATTGGGAAAACGATGATGTGAGTGGTTTTGAAATTCTGGTCGATGACTTCAAAAATATTTCGGAACAGGAAAAGTCGGTTCATCAGCTTTTGTTGCGAAATACCAGCCCCGACAGCCCTGTTTTGCAAGTGATCAGCATCATGGAAAAATACAGGCATATTTTCGATTGGCTGAGCCTGCTCGATATGAATGTGTGGGTGATTCTGGTACTTATGATTATGGTGGCCGGGTTTAACATGGTTTCGAGCTTGCTGGTAATTATTCTGGAGCGGACACAAATGATAGGGATACTAAAAGCGATGGGAGCTCGAAACTGGAGCATCCGCAAAGTATTTTTATACTTTTCTGTAATGCTCATCCTGAAAGCACTCTTCTGGGGCAACCTGCTCGGAATCGGTCTCTGTTTAATTCAGGAATACACCCGTGTGCTGAAACTCGACCCAACATCGTATTACCTCGAATATGTGCCGGTAAACCTGACTGTTCTGCACATAGTACTCCTGAATGTCGGAACAATCGTAATAACTGTATTAATGTTGCTGCTCCCCTCCTACTTCATTACCAAAGTTTCACCTGAAAAAACAATCCGTTTCGAGTAAGCCAAAGTTATGCATTCATTTATCCTGAAATATTTGGAAGAAGCTTTCCACGGTGAGTTACCGGGAATTGAAGCACATCGGAAAATGCTTCCGCCTGGCAGGAGTTTGGCTTCAAGCGAAGATGAAATCAGGTTGATAAAACAAAGCAGTATTTTATTCTTGCTTTTTCCTGAAGGTGAACAGATTTACACCTGTTTAACCAGAAGGCCTGCAACAATGACTTTCCATCCGGGACAAGTCAGCTTCCCGGGCGGAAAGGTTGAAAAGGAAGATATTTCAGCTGAAATGACCGCCTTACGCGAAGCCCGTGAAGAAATTGGAATCGACACTTCGGGCATCAGAATTCTTGGTAAACTGTCGGATTTATATTTGGAAGTCAGCGGATTTTCGATTCAGCCATTTCTGGCATGGGCCGATAAAAAACCCGATTTCGTCGTAAATTCAGGAGAAGTGGAAGAATTAATTCTCTTTCCGATAAGCGATTTTGTTAAAGATGAAACAACTTCGGAAACCGTTCTTGATACATTTACCGGACCATTGCAAATTAAATATTACCCTTTTAACGGCGAAATTATCTGGGGCGCTACTGCCATGATTTTGTCGGAATTGATTGAGATTCTGAAAAAACAGGGAAGTGATCAGTCGGAGTAGCTAATCATAGAACGACCAGGCAACTCCAATTCTGTAAGTGCGTTGATAATATGGATAATCCGGTGCAGCATTAAAATTTTCGCCGGCTAATCCTGAAGCAGCGTTCATTAATTTGAAGAAAACCCGTGTACGTTTTAGTTTCAGGTTTACATGAAAATCGATGAAAGGATAATTGCCGATTTTTTGTTTGTTTTGAAGGTAAAATCTGGAAGTTCCGGGTTCGTATGCATCTGCATAAAAAGAGGTATTGTATCGGGTATCGATCCCAAGCTGAGTATATAAAACCTTCGAAATAACTGTCCTGTAATTCATGCTGATATATCCTGCAACCGCAGGCAAATGAATATAATTTTCGTTACTCCCCTTCTGCGCCAGAAATTGGGTCCGTATCAACCAGTGTTTACTGTCGAAATCTTTGTTCAAATAGGCTGAAAGAATCAGCAATTCACTGCCTTGAGTTGGCATAGCTTTCTCGTTATTGTATATGTAATTTCCAAGCAGCGAATAACCAGCCCCAACGGTTGTCCTGAATTCCTGGGAATGAATACTCGCCCGGATTGTCATTTCGTTAATATTGTCGAAGTTATTTTGCCATTGAAAATGGTTCGAATAATAGTACTGGTCGAAATATTCGGGAACGAGCGATTTCAGGCTACCTTCAATACGAAGGCTGGTGGTGTCTTTGCCAATTCTCAAAGGTTTATTGATGAAACCGTTCAACTCGGTCTGACCAGCGCGGTAACCGGTAAGGTAAATTCGTCCGTCGGCCTCCCACTGCCAGAATTTTCCTTCATTCCTGAAAATACCTCCGCCAACAAACGAGTTCGATTGTTTCTTTAGATAAGATCCCCACACTGCCGGCAAAATACGCAGCCAAAGCCAGTCATTCATGGTAACCTCAAACTCTCTGGATACATTCATCCCTCGATACCAAAGCTGGTCGTTCCCGATGTAAACTCGTTTTCCAAACGTGTATTTCCGGTCGGGGGCTTCATAAATCTTGATTTGAAAAATATTGGTCAGACGAGTGTATTTCAAGCTATCGTTGGTACTGATGGTATCAATAAATGCATTTTCAAAGAAATTTTGTGCATTGTCTTTGGTAAACTTTCGCTTGTTGCCCGAATATTCCAGTTCATGAATAAACCCAACCCTTGGAATAAATGCGTCAACAATATATTCAGCGCTATCGGCTTCCACCGTTTTTCCCAGCCGGTATTCGTTCGAAGTGTAAAAATTATTGTTCTGGATTTTATTTACAGCATCGTCCATTTTTACCGTATAATCCTCTGTTTTATTGTTCTCACTAACGGCTGCAATCCCGCCATTCTCCTGCCCTTGCAAACGATTAAAAATAATGTTTGAATGAGAAACAAATGCATTTGAATTGTAGGATGTTACAATTCCAATGTTGTGAAATTTATTTTCCTGCTTTGGATACTGCCCCTGCGACCGCGTTTGATTGTAAATAAATTCGAAATTGAGTTTTTGATTCACATTTTGCGAATGAATAACATTGAACCTCGTTTCATTCTTCGAACTTCGGTTTTCACTTTGCGTGTAATCCAAAACCGTATAAGGTGTTGTGGTATTAAAGTATTGAATTTGCGAAGGAGTGAGCCAGTAAGCATCGAACGAGCGGGCAAAATAAAAATCGGAATTGAATTTGCGTTTTAGAAAGTCGTTTGTCTGGTAGGCGCCACCGTTATTTCCGGTAAAAATATTGCTGATGGTGCGTTGCTCAAACGGATGATAAACATGAAAAAACGAAAGCGTCGTATCCAATTCCGAAGGATTCATTCTTGCACCCTGATCGGTTAATTCCCAGACTTTTATAACAGATGGAATACTTGGTTTTTTGGCTTGTTCTTCCGACTCCTCAGTCGATTGATTGGCAGCGCCTGTGTTACTTCCTGTATTTCCCCCCATTGTACGTCCGGATGGTAAACCTCCGGGTCTCACTTGTGCATTGGACTGAATAACAATCAGAAACGCTGCTAAAACTATGTAAATATATTTTCCAGACATGTAGGCGCAAAGATAATTAAATATGATACCCATTAATATTAGTCGGTAAAAGAAACAGGGAATTAAATTGGAATAAAGAACCCTGATGCAAACATGTAAACCAAACGGATATTTGTGTGAGATATGATTTTATTCTATGCTAAAATGTGTATTATTTGAAGAAGTTTTCAACCAATTGTTGTTAATTATTGGTTGAGACAGTTTACAGGAAACCACTTTTGTTTTCTTTATATTTGTGCCAAATTGCAAAAAGAATATGGTCTCGAATTACGATGAAGGTTCAATAATAACGCTTGACTGGCAGGAACATATACGGAAACGCCCGGGCATGTACATCGGCAAGCTGGGAGATGGCACAGCAGGTGACGATGGAATTTATGTTTTGCTGAAGGAAGTGGTTGACAACTCCATCGATGAATTTATGATGGGGAACGGAAAGAAGATCGAAATACATGTCAGCGATGAATTGGTGACCATCCGCGATTTTGGTCGTGGTGTGCCACTCGGAAAATTGCTCGACGTTGCTTCGAAAATGAACACCGGGGCAAAATACGATTCCGAAGTATTTAAAAAATCGGTCGGCTTGAATGGTGTTGGTATCAAGGCCGTGAATGCTTTGTCGAGCCATTTTTTAATCAAATCGTTCCGTGAAGGCGAGGTAAAAGAAATCAGTTTCAGCGAAGGAATTCTGAAAGAAGAAAACGATGTAGCACAAACCGATCAGCCAAACGGAACTTACGTAGCTTTCACTCCTGATCTTAAAATATTTAAAGGTTATCATTATATAGACGATTATGTGGTCAACATGATGAAAACCTATTCCTTCCTGAATTGCGGACTTGTAATGGAATTCAACGGAGAGAAATTTCATTCAAAAAACGGCCTGAAAGATTTGCTCGAAGAATACCAGGAATCGGAATCGCTCTACCCGGTCATTCACCTGAAAAACGGCGACATCGAGGTTGCCATCACTCACGGAAATCAATACGGCGAAGATTATTACTCGTTTGTAAACGGACAGCACACCACACAGGGCGGAACCCATTTGATTGCTTTTCGTGAAGCCATCGTAAAAACCATCCGCGACTTTTACAAAAAGGATTTCGATCCTTCCGACATTCGCGCTTCTATTGTTGCGGCCATCAGCATAAAAGTGGAGGAACCTGTTTTCGAATCGCAAACAAAAACAAAACTTGGCTCGAAAGATATCGGCCCCAACGGCCCGAGCGTTCGTAACTTTGTTGCCAACTTTGTACAAAAAGAACTCGATAATTACCTGCACAAGAATCCGGATGTTTCCGAAGTATTGCTGCGGCGAATTCAGGAATCGGAACGCGAACGCAAAGCCATTTCAGGAATAAAAAAACTGGCCAAACAACGCTCGAAAAAAGCAAACCTGCACAACCGTAAACTGCGCGATTGCCGTGTCCACCTGAACAGCACACACGAAGCGCGCGAAAATTCGTCCATTTTTATTACCGAAGGAGATTCGGCCAGCGGTTCGATCACCAAATCGCGCGACGTGAATTTGCAGGCAGTATTTAGCCTGAAAGGAAAACCGCTGAACACCTACGGACTGACAAAAAAAGTGGTGTACGAGAATGAAGAGTTCAACCTGTTGCAGGCCGCGCTGAACATAGAAGATAGCATGGACGATTTGCGGTACAACAAAGTGATCATCGCTACCGATGCCGACGTTGACGGAATGCACATCCGATTGTTGCTCATCACTTTTTTCCTGCAATTTTTTCCTGAAGTGATTCGAAGAGGCCATTTGTATATATTTCAAACACCGCTTTTCAGGGTTCGGAACAAGAAAGTAACTTATTATTGCTACAACGAAGACGAGCGTGTTTCGGCCATCACGAAACTGGGCAAAACCGCCGAAATAACCCGGTTCAAAGGATTGGGCGAGATTTCTCCAGATGAATTCAAAAATTTCATTGGCCCTGATATTCGACTTGATCCGATTCTGATGAAAAAACATGAATCGGTACCTCAAATGCTTGAATTTTATATGGGAAAAAATACTCCTGAACGTCAGGACTTTATCATTGACAATTTGTATGTGGAGAAAGATGACTTCTAAAAATGACTGAAGAAAATATCAATAAAGACGAATTCCAGAAGGAAGAAAAAAAAGACGGCATTATTTATTTGTCGGGAATGTACCAGCAATGGTTTCTTGATTATGCTTCGTATGTTATTCTTGAACGCGCGGTTCCCTATGTTGAGGATGGTTTAAAGCCGGTTCAGCGGAGGATTTTGCATGCCATGAATATGATGGACGACGGACGTTTCAACAAAGTGGCCAACATCATCGGTCAGACCATGCAATACCATCCGCATGGCGACGCATCCATTGGCGATGCCCTCGTTCAGCTCGGACAAAAAGATTTACTGATCGACGCGCAGGGAAACTGGGGAAATATTCTCACCGGTGACAGCTCTGCAGCTCCCCGATACATAGAAGCACGCTTGTCGAAATTTGCACTTGATGTTGTTTTCAACCCAAAAACGACCAAATGGAAACTGTCTTATGACGGACGTAACCGCGAACCAATTGCACTTCCGGTAAAATTTCCGT
>JAUYEQ010000382.1 GCA_030691295.1 Bacteroidota bacterium | reverse complement strand
AATCCGAAGATCGTAGCAAATGATCAGGAAAAATGGAAAGAAAAAAGAATAAAGTACTTGGAAAAACAGCTTGATCAATTAAAAAGAGCAGTTTAAAAATAATTGATTATTAGTGCGTTGAGATTTGTTATATAGTAGGTTGGCAAATGAAAATATCGAATAAAAAATAAGAAATAAGGAACGAGGAAGGCAGGAGAAGGGAACGATGAGGCGGTTTGGCGACAGGGAGAAAGGGCGAGGGGGAGATGAAAAAACGAGCTGATAATAATATGCTGGATATCCTTTGCCGTCTGCCTAAAGGCAACGGATAGAAGAAAAAAAGCTACAACCCGTCCGCGGAAATGCGACAAACAAGGCATTTCCTATATTGCGGACGAAAAGGAATACATTAAAAAAAGAAAGAAAAAAGAATTGATTTGATGTTTCGCAGATTTACATACCGGCTGATAGTATTACTGGTCATTTACTCTGTTTTCGAACAGAAGGCAAAAGCCCAGGAGTATCCGTGGTCGTTGCAATACGTAACGAACATGCATACCATTAATCCGGCCTATGTTGGTATCTGGGACAAAGCCGGTGTGCTGCTCTCCTCCAGAACAAACTGGGTAGGCATTCACGGCGCGCCATTAACACAATATCTTGGTTATTTTACACCGATTAAAGACCAGCGAAGCGGTGTGGGCCTGAGCATTAAGCAGTTGAACATGGGTAGGGAAAAGCGGATTTTCCTGACTGGCGATTATTCGTTTCAGGTGCGCACCGACCTGACACATTTTCTGCGCTTTGGGCTAAGGGCAGGAATTGCAAATTTCGACAATAACCTGACTGAATATCAACTTTATCCCGACCGAATTCCGGATCCAGAATTCACTTCCGACATCCGGATGTATTACATGACCACTTTTGGGATCGGGGCGGTTTTCTTCACAGAGGATTATTACATCGGATTTTCCATACCGCAGATTATCAACAATTCTTTCAGTGTCGTCCGTTCCGATTACTCATCGTTATACGATTTCAAAACCGCTTTTCTGTCAGTAGGTTATGTTTTCGGGTTCAACAGAACTGTGTTTTTGCGTCCAAACCTGCTTATTGCAGCAACCATCGGCGAACCCGTTTATGCCGATGCTTCAGCAATCGTATATTTACCGAACGACCTTCAGTTTGGACTTAATTTACGATCCAACGGTACAGTCTGTTTTTCAGGCCAGTATTCTTTCAGGAATAACATCAGAATAGGTTTTGCCGCCGACTACGCGGCAATTTCCGACATCCGCAAATACCAGGTTGGAACTTATGAAGTTCTGGTAGGCTATGATTTCAATATCTACAAAAGAAAATACACAAAACCACATTATTTTTAGTTGGAATCTAATTCCCCATTTCCGACAAAAACCGGATTCGCATCAGGCGGATATCCTCTTCGGAATAATCGTTTTCCCCAAGTTCTTTGAGCGCTGCGCCAATGTCATCATCCTGCGATTCCCTAAAATAGTCGAATATTTCTTCCTGACGTTCTTCGTCCAATATTTCGTTGATGTAATAATCAATGTTTATTTTGGTGCCGGAATTAACGATCACTTCAATTTCAGAAATCAATTCTTTAAAATCAATCCCAATTGAATCAGCAATATCATCAAGCGATATCTTTCGGTCGATACTTTGAATGATCCCAACCTTAATCTTTGATTTGTTGGCAACGCTTTTCACTACAAAGTCCTGCAGTCTTTCAATCTCGTTCTCTTCAACATACAGCTTAATCAGTTCGACGAACTCCTTGCCATACCGTTTTGCTTTTCCTTCACCAACACCCTGTATAAATTTCAGCTCGCTGATGGTAGTTGGATACTGAAGAGCCATATCAGAAAGCGATGGATCCTGAAAAATCACAAAAGGCGGCAGGTTCAGTTTTTTCGAGATCTTTTTCCGAAGGTCTTTCAGCATGGCGAACAATTCAGGATCGCCTGAACCACTAGCCTGAGCAGCCGCTGCGTTGGCCTCCTCTTCAATGGCATCGTAGTCATGGTTACGAACCAGCAAAAAGTCGTACGGTTTTTCCAGAAAGTCGTATCCCTTTTTGGTCATTTTTAGCAAACCGTAGTTTTCAATGTCTTTGGTAATGAATCCGGCAATCATACTTTGTCTGAAAACAGCATTCCAGAATTTTTCACCATGATCGTTTCCCGATCCGAACGCTTCGAGTTCATAATGGCGGAACGATTTTACAGCAGCCGTCTTTTTGCCCGTCAGAATATCCGAAAGGTCAGCGATTCAGCCCGAAAATAATATTCTTGTAAATTAATACGTTAGAGTATGCTGAAAAAAATATTTTTCCGGCTATTTTTGTTGTCGATAAGAGACACGGGGGCTGAACCCCCAGTTTACTGCTTTACAGTATAGT
>JAUYEQ010000379.1 GCA_030691295.1 Bacteroidota bacterium | reverse complement strand
TATCTGTGCTATTCACATGAAGCTGCTCAAGTGCCTCAATCTCCCCTGTTTTCAGTATTATATATCTCATAATGAGATAAATGTACACATATTAATGCAGATAAACAACAAAATACGACATTATATTATTCTTATTACTTAATACCGTTAAATCCTGAAAGGATGTTTTTCTTCATTACGATATTAATGATACCTGCCATTCCATCGGGATCGTATTTTACCGATGGATTTGTAATGATTTCGATATTCTGAATGGCCGATGACGGGATTTGTCTCAATGCATCGCTTCCGCTCAACACGCTTGGGCGACCGTCGATTAAAACGGTAAAACTTGAAGATCCGCGAAGACTCACATTCCCGTCTATATCCACTTCAACCGAGGGGGTATTTTCGAGTACCGTAACGGCGGTTCCTCCCGCTGCATTGATATCGTTGGTAACGTTAATCACTTTTTTGTCAATTTTATACTCTATCCTGTTTCGTTCTGCCACCACTTCAACAGCTCCGATTTGCTGTCTCGAAACCTCCAGTTCAATCGTCCCCATGTCAACAGTTGTCGCATTCGGGATAATTTTCACATCGGCAACGGTTGTTTTTTCGAACCCAATAAAGTTGGCTTCAACATAATAGGCACCCATTGGTAATTCACCAATTTCAAATTCTCCGGCACCGTTGGCCATTCCACCTGTAACGAGTTTTGAGTCTAGCTTACGATAAATTGCTACATTGGCATATTCCATGGGTGTTTTGCTGTCGGCATCAATAATTTTTCCTTTTATTTTTCCATTCTTCTGAACCGCGCTCATGCCAGCCGCTGGGGCTGCCGGAGGTACCTGCGAAAAAACCACACCTGCTGTCGAAAGGATTAAAAACAGCAAAATCAATAAATTCTTCATCTTCAAAATTTGTTTATAGTTTGTTTTCAAAATTCAATATCTTTCAGACAAGCCGGAATCAGTAAAGTTTAATGAGATCCGGCAAACAGTTGTTAATGTTTGTAAACGATTTATTAAACAAAAAGATGGAAAATTTAAATCAACAATAAATCGTAAACATATTTTATATTTCCAAACATCTGTTTACCGAAGGAACCTTTGGGTGGTTTTTAGGATTAATAGTATATGTTTATTTTATCAACCCTATAAACTACAACCGATGCAACGTTCACCACCTTAACCAACAATCATTATCTTTTTACTTATAAAGCATTAATCAATTCTGAAAAAAATAATCGGATGACTGTAGTAAATAAAATAGTTTTTTGTACACTTCTGTTGGGAGTCAGTTTAACTTCGCTCGTTCGGATATGCTCGAAAGCTGACAGCCGCTAGTGCTGATTTGCAATCAGCACTTTTTAGTTTTGGATTTGTAATCCAGCCATATACATCGAATACTGAAATTCCTTAATTTAGGTCTATGGGAATCAACAATAAAATATCGGAGGGCTACGCCTACTATCTTACCTTAACAATAGAGGAATGGATTGATGTTTTCTCCCGGCCCGTTTATAAACACATCATTGTTGATTCGTTGAATTATTGTATTGCGAACAAAGGCTTGGAGGTATATTGCTGGTGTTTAATGAGTAACCACTTGCATTTGATTGCGAGTGCAAAGGAAGAGGGTAATTTGTCTGATATTCTGCGTGATTTCAAAAAATTCACCAGCAAGGCAATTGTCGATACCATTAAAGAGGTTCCGGAAAGCAGGCGAGACTGGATGTTGAATTTGTTTTGGTATGCCGGGAAGAACAACAAAAAAATCAAGTATTTCAAGGTTTGGCAGGATGGCAACGATGCACAGGAAATTCACACCACGGCTTTTCTGGAAGAAAAAATGAATTACATACACAACAATCCGGTAAAAGCAGAATTGGTCGGACGGCCAGAAGACTATCTTTACAGCTCGGCCAGGGATTATGCCGGAGAAAAGGGCTTGGTTGAAATAGTAATACGGATCGCAGATCCGCAGCCAAAAGGTGCTGATTGCAAATCAGCACCAGCCGCTTTGATCAACATGGAGGAAGATCCGGAGGAGCTGGGTTTCTCCTTCAAAAAACATGATTGCCGCAAACGAAAGTGTGCCATTGAAAGTTGTTTTTGACTCAGCAGGTAAAAGTGGCCGTCAGAACAAAACGATCACCATAATCACCAACGACCCGAAAAACCCAACCACTGTGTTGCGAATTGCGACAAATATTTTGACACAATAAACAACTAATGTTGCGTTACTCGATTTTGTCGAGTCCCAGTCACCCCGAACTTGTTTCGGGGTCCCATCATCGAAGGGATGCCGAAACAAGTTCGGCATGACGCTGCGTCATAAGATCATTAACACAACTAAGAACGATACTGAAAGCCGGTTTCCCATGTGGGGATCGGCTTTTTTGTTTACCCCGGTTTAACGTTCCCTAACGCATCTTCATCAAAGTCAATAGCAAATCGTAAATATATTTTATGTTCTCAAACATAGGTTTAGCAAAGCAACCTTTTTGCTGTTTTTGGAATCAATAGTATATGTTTATTTAACTTCGAATCACCCTAAAAACCAAAAACATGGAACGATCCCCACCCAATCCTTATTTTCTTCGGGCAACTGCTTGGTAAAACAAAATTATTTTCTAAATATTAAAACAGAAACAATGAAAACAACACTTTTAAAAATCAGTTTTATTTTCCTACTCCTGAGTTTAATGGGTTCAGGATGTGACAAAGAAGAAGAAGAAGAAGACTCAATTACAGAATTGCCCATTTTCAAGGAATTACCAATTCTGTATATTGGATATAATTTAGAAAATGAAGAAACGCTGGTTATTAAAAATCAGGAAACGCTGGAGATTGTTTTTTCCAAAGATTTAATAGCCCAAATTACGGCATTGCAGAACATTGATTTTTCGAAATACGATGTTCTTGCAGGACAGAATTCTACTCCGAGTGGTTTTGCTAAATTGAAACACGAGTTTATTAAACTGGAAAACTATTCATACTTATACAAACTGGATGTCTCTTATGAAATAGTTGGTGTACCAATGAATTTCTATTATGGAATTATCGTCAATAAGCTTCCAATAGAAGCCATCGTTAAATTTGAAGTGAACAAAATAAACCCCTAAAATTCAAAGAAATGAAAAAAAATATCACTTTACTATACATTATATACATGCTTGTATTCCTGGCAGTAAATGGACTTGCTCAAAACGGGAGCAACAAATATTACTATTACTACCAAAGCGAAAAGAAGTATTTAGAATTAAACCTTGATTTTGCTTTTGTTTCAGTAGTAGGTAATGAGGCAGAAAATGCCGATTTGTTTAAGGTTGGTTCAGGTGTATTCAAAAAAGAAGGACTGTCTGATGAAATGAAGCAAAAGTTAAACTTATCTGACGATTTTTACTGAACCGAAATAAAGTTCGGTGAAAATATAACCAGTATAATTTACAATGAAAAGGTGACGGCATTAAAACAAAACAAAAACGTAGAAATAGTTTCACCTTATTTTAAGTCAGCAAACAGTAAAAAAATTGGCTTAACTAATTTCTTCTATGTCAAACTAAAAACAACTACTGATATTGCGCTTTTGAACCAATATGCCAAACAAACCAAAAGCATCATTGTAAAACAAGATGTTTTTATGCCTTTATGGTATGTATTGTCTTGTACAAAAGCGTCAGAAAATGCAATGGAATTGGCCAATAAATTTTTCGAAAGTGGCTTGTTTCAATATGCCGAACCTGATTTAATGTTAGAAGATATCCTGAACTGTGTAAATGACACATATTTTCCACAACAATGGGGTTTGAGGAATACTGGTCAATACGGCGGAAATGCAGGTACGGACATCAGGGCATGCGATGCATGGAACTTATCAACCGGATCAAATGTAAATGTGGCAGTCGTTGATCATGGGATACAATTGGACCATCCAGATTTACAAGCCAATATTCATTCCTTGAGTTATGACACTGAGAATAGTACTTCGCCAAGCGTTGTTCGGGGAGATCACGGAACTGCCTGCGCCGGAATTATTGGGGCAGTTGGGAATACGGCCGGGATAAGAGGGATAGCGCCGAATTGCAGGTTGATGTCAATAAGCAATACCTTAAATTCAGGCACACCAAATATCAAACAGAAATTGGCGAATGGGATCAATTGGTCTGTGCAAAACGGTGCACATGTCATCAGTAATTCATGGGGGAGTAATGATCTGACAAGTAGTTATATTGACGATGCCATAACCAATGCCATAACTAATGGGCGCAACGGGATAGGCTGTGTGGTGGTATTTGCAACGGGTAATAATAATGGTGCAGTTATTTATCCTGCAAACAGTAATCCCAATATCATAGCAGTAGGGGCAATTAGTCCATGTGGGCAACGAAAAAGTACAACATCATGCGATACTGAGATTAATTGGGGCAGCAATTTTGGGGCAACCTTAGATGTTGTTGCTCCCGGTGTGCTTATTCCGACAACTGACCGAACCGGCACAAATGGGTACAATCCAAATTGGGCTTTACATACTTTGAGTGGGGGGACATTGGTAACAACTGATTATACCAATAATGACTATACTGTCTGGTTTAACGGAACTTCCTCAGCATGTCCGCATGTTGCAGGGGTTGCAGCATTAGTATTGTCTGCTAATCCAGTGGCTGTATGTTCACGAAATGCAGAATTGGTTCTACGTTGCAGCATTAGTATTGTCTGCTAATCCATCATTAACAGGCCAGCAAGTCCGGGATATTATTGAGCAAACCGCACAAAAAGTAGGTGGATATAACTACACAACAACAACAGGGCGGACAAATGGAACCTGGCATAATGAAATGGGGTATGGATTAGTGAATGCCCTTTGTGCAGTAAATCAAGCTCGGATGCATTTGGCTACTCTTTCCGGCCCCTCCACTGTTTGTTCTTCCGGTGCCACGTTTACGTTAAACAACCTCCCGGATAGTGCCAGTGTTTCGTGGGACAAAAGTTTCAATTTAGCCTATGTTTCGGGTCAGGGAACAATCAGTTACAAAGTAAAATCCTCCGGAGGAATCCTTCCAACTGTGGCAATGGCATCAAGCGAAGACCTATCAAATATGGCCCCTATGGCAATTGAAAGTACCGGGAGCAGTGGCTGGGTCAGGGCGACCATCAGTAACTCGTGTGGGGATATACCTCTTGAAAAAACAGTTTGGGCAGGCCTCCCCGGTTTTATACCCGTTGTGTCGGGCTACCCAACGGTTACATGCGGTAATTCGTTGTTTACCGAGGCCAACAATCGGACGGTGACCTGGTCGGTAGGCGGCCCCCTTCAGATTGTGGGTTCGAACTATGGTTACAAATGCGTGGTTCGGGGTACCGGGAGCAGAGTGGGTTGGGTTTATGCAACTGCGGCGAATGATTGCGGTTCGTTTCGGGGTGAATTATTGGTGGAAGTAAGTTGTGGCTACTCCCTCGCGTTCTCGCCTAACCCCTCGTCCGGCGAAACAACCATCGAAATCGCCACCGGATCGGGAGAAGTATTGGCTCCCGACACCGAATGGGACCTCGAAGTGTATGATTCGATGCAAAGTTTGAAAACCAAAACCCAAAAGCTAAAAGGCGATAAACAGACCATCAACACAACAGGCTGGAAAGATGGGGTGTACATTGTCAGGGTAAAAATTGGGAAAGAAATAATCAGCGAAAAGCTGGTGGTAAAACACTAAATGTTTGAAGGATTTCATCCGTTGCAATACACGGATGGAGTCCTTTTTCCGCAAAAAAATAAGGTTTCCATACTCATCTCATTTCAGTTCTACCCAAAAACTGAATTTCTAATTCAAATCCGTTTCAATTCTACTTAAAAATTTAGTTTCCGGCTTAAACCAATCTCGGTTCTGTTCAGAAATTCAGTTTCCGGGCATTATTTTTTCAGTTCAGCTTAAAAACTCAGTTTCCAGTCTAAACCGAACCGGTTTTAGTCAGCGACTGAGTTTCTGGCTTTCGATTTTTTCAGAACACCACCCTTAAATAAATTTACAGAACCTATTTCAGAAAGATTTTTTAGAAAATATCTGTTCATGCCATCATTTAACTTTTTTTCATAATGATTATTCGGAAATTATGTTGTAAATTGTGCATATCACTAATCTTTAAAATTATAAACAAACATGAAATTAAAACTTGAAGCTTTGCGCCTGGCTGGTTTAACCAATATGGAAGCCGGGCAATTCATCCGCCGAAATCTTGAGGATTTGGCAACCATCGATCAGGCTTTGTTGATTGATGTTCCGTTTAATGCCTATGTACAAGGCATAACCCAGCAAAAAGGACTATACGAGAGCGCGTTGGCGCAGGTGCGCAAAAATGAGGAAACAGAGAAAATTGACATCGCCGACAAAGATCGGGACAAGTCAGCCGATGCCTTTGGCCGGGCACTAAAACTGTATGCGATATCCGACGATCCTGAAGAAGTGGAAGCCAGCCGGGGTCTGGGCATTGTTTTCAACAACTTTAAAGGTCTTGCCAGTATGAACTACGAAGCAGAAACGCTGGCCATCGATAAACTGGTTACCGAATTGGAAAGCCCGGCACATGCCGCTAAAATCGAAAAACTCAACATGGGGCGCTATGTAACCCGTTTAAAAACCACCAACGAGGCATTTAAGACCTTGTTCGGCAATCGTATGGTGAGCACGGCTTCGACCGAATCGTACGACATGAAGATCATTCGGGCCGACCTGATGAAAAAATATACTGATTTTGCGAACTATGTGCTGGCAATGGCCAAAGCGCTCGAAACGCCATTGTTCCTCCAGTCCCTCGGTATAATGAATACTGCCCGCAAGTATTATTCCGACCTGCTTGCCCGTCGCAACGGTAACAACAAAGAACCTGAAAAACCTACCGACTAACCAAACGGAGGTGGATTAAATAACTACCAAGCCCGTTGACCTTTTTAATAAAGGAAGGCGGGCTTGAAATTTAGAAAGCCATACCGTCATATGTTACCCGTCGATGTCAATATGTAATTGGCACTCTTTAGCAGGGGATTTGGTAATCCTTAACTTTAAATTGTTGCCTGAACATTTACTAACATGGAAAAATTTAAGTTATTATTCTTGTTGACTTTAGTTGCAACGATACAACTACATGCCCAAGATCAGAAAAGTGCATGGAGTCTGAATATTTTGTTGTCGCATTACGACCGGGAAACAGAAAATGAACTGATTCTTGGCGATGTTGGGTATAAAATCAATCCAGGCCTGGAGGTTCTGTACAGTTACCCGTTAAAATCTCAGTTCTATTTAAGTACCGGGGCCTCCTACCAGTACGTAGATCTGATTTCGCATATCGAAACTTCCGACAGGTTTCAAGTTGGCGAATTAAGCATTCCGGTTTTATTAACTGTTCAAAACAAATCCGGTGCCTTGTCTTTCTCAACAGGTGTTTATTCCGGGCGATTTCTGCATTTCTCCTGGGACAAAAATTTGTACGGTAAATGGACATCGGTTAATCCACAAGAAAGAGAAAAATATTCAGAAAGAAACTTTTTTATGGATGCCTATTTCGATTTTGCATATTCTAATTCCAGATGGTTCAAAAACGGCAATGTTGTTAAAATTGCCCCATTTTTTCGGGTTAGGTTTAAAGAAAATTGGATGGAATACTACCGCACCAGCGTTTTTTACGGGCTTAAATTAGGTATTGATTTCAAACTGAGGGAAAAATAAAAAGATCTTTGAGCAAACGCCAACGATAACAATCCTCCAAAATTTCCAGATATTTCAATCTCTGATGCCCAAAATTCTCCGGCGATCACTACATTCGCATAAAATTTAGCACCATGATTGGAGATCAATTCCATTCCCATATAGAAAACAGCCCCGAATACTCAGGATTAAATGTAAATCAGGGCATTGAACGATTTCCTTCGGTGAATACCGATTCGGTTAAACGGTTTCTGAAGCACAAGAAAAAACGCTCCCTTACGGTTCAACAATTCGTTGACGGCATTCTGAACGGAGACATTACAATACTTAGTCAGGCAGTCACCCTAATCGAAAGTGCAAAGCCGGAACACCAGGAAATTGCACAGGAGATCATTGTAAAATGTTTGCCTTTCAGCGGAAATTCGGTCAGGATAGGAATTACCGGTGTGCCGGGTGTTGGTAAAAGCACCTTCATCGAAGCAATGGGAAAACACATTACTTCCAAAGGAAATAAGCTCGCCGTTTTGGCCATCGACCCCAGTAGCGAACGAACAAAAGGGAGCATCATGGGCGACAAAACCCGGATGGAAGACCTTTCCATCGATCCGAATGCCTACATCCGTCCTTCCCCATCGGCAGGTTCGCTGGGCGGAGTTGCCCGGAAAACACGCGAAACCATTGTGCTTTGCGAAGCCGCGGGATTCAATCATATTTTTATTGAAACGGTTGGAGTTGGACAAAGCGAAACAGCCGTTCATTCGATGGTCGATTTTTTTCTTTTGCTGATGCTGGCCGGTGCAGGCGACGAATTGCAAGGCATCAAACGCGGCATCATGGAAATGGCAGATGCAATTACAATTAACAAAGCCGATGGAAATAACATCGAAAAAGCTGGTCTGGCGCGCGTTCAGTATATGAATGCTTTGCACCTGTTCCCTGCAACCGATTCAGGATGGAAACCCAAAGTGCTGACCTGTTCGGCCTACATGAAAACCGGGATCACCGAAATTTGGAAAACCATTGATGAGTACCTCGCGCTTGTAAAAAGCAACAGTTATTTTCAGCACAAACGAAACGAGCAGTCGAAATTCTGGATGTACGAAACGATCAACGAACAGCTCAGGAACAATTTTTATCAGAATGAACAAATAATGGCATTGATGGAGGAATCGGAGAAGAAAGTATTGAAGGAAGAAATCTCCTCTTTTGTCGCTGCCAAAAAATTACTCGATTTATACGATCAAATCAAAAAAAACATTTAAAAACAATTTAATAATTAACTCAATGAGAAATATTCTAGCGATTTTGGTATTGGCCCTGACGGTTTTTTCCTGTCAAACGGCAAAAGATGAATTTTCGATCAAAGGCACCATTGCCGGTGTAGAAACCGGTAAAGTATATCTGCAAAAAATAGTGGATGGCCGTCCGCAAAGTATCGATACCGCCGACATTGTTGACGGTAAGTTTGCCTTTACAGGAAAAATGGAATTACCCGACATCCGCATTTTGCGATTGAATGAGCAGGATTATTTCGCACAAATGTTTCTTGACAATGCAAAAATTAAAGTGGTTGCCAATAAAGACAGTCTGAGCGCAACGAAAATCACAGGCTCTCCAAGTCAGGATATTTTTCAGGTTTACCTTACTGAACTCGAAAAACTAAACAAACAAGTTCAGGACCTTCAGCAAAAATATCAAACAGCTATGACCTCCGGAAATGAGGATGAAGCAAAAAGGGCTGAGATTGATTATAAAGCCATGATTGAGGACATGAAAGTTTTCACGAAAAACTTTGTAAAAGAACACAACACCACGGTAGTTGCAGCATACATCACCCTGGTACAACTTGTAAACGAAATTGAAAGTTCAGATCTTGATTCGATCGTTGCTAAATTTCCAGCCGAAATCAGCGCTTCCGAATATGTAATAAAATTAAAAGAAATTGCAAATGCCATGAAGACAACGGCTGTTGGTGCAGTTGCTCCCGATTTTACCATGAACGATCCGGCAGGCAATCCTGTAACATTGTCGTCGTTGCGCGGCAAAGTGGTAATGATCGATTTCTGGGCTTCTTGGTGTGCGCCTTGCCGTCAGGAAAACCCGAATGTTGTGAAACTTTACCAGAAATACAATTCAAAAGGGTTCGAAATTATTGGTGTATCGCTCGACCGTACCCAGGAAGAATGGGTTCAGGCCATCAAAGACGACCAGTTGAGTTGGGTACATGTTTCTGATCTTCAGTTCTGGCAAAACACCGCCGCCCGCCTTTATTCAGTAAACGCCATTCCTCAGACCTACCTTCTGGATGCCGAAGGGAAAATTATAGCCAAAGGATTGAGAAGCGAACAACTTGCCGCCAAACTAGGCGAACTGTTTCCTGAGTAAAAAGTGCCTAAAGTGAGCTAAAGTTTGGAGTGCCTAAAGTTGAATGATAAGTGCTTCTATCAGCTCCTTTAGGAGCGAAATATTTGTAACAAAATTTGCAATGGGAAAAACCGTCCGGGAAACGATGCTGAACAAAGCGAATTTCAAGTTCCGGACGGAATTGCATCCATCTTTAAAATAAAAATATTTTTCGCAAAAGTCACTCACGGGTGGCTTTTGTGTTTGACACAATCCCCTTTTTTAAAAAATAACCACGAAGTGGTTGAAGGTGAATAGCCCTGAGTGAAACTCAGTGGATAAAGTAAAGATAATTTTTTAGCAACCCTGTAAGGGTTGAATTTTCTCATTGTAATATTCAACCCTTTACAGGGTTGTTTGCGACTGTCGCCATTTTACCCCGGATTTCATCCGGGGCTATTGACATTAAATCCTTTCAGGATTTTAACAAGTATTTGCAATTGAAAATTGGATCTATTTATTGGGGAATTTTGTCACTCTCAGAGTAGCTTTTGCTTTTTCCACAAATCCTGATTTGTTCTATCCTGAAAAAACTTTTAACGCTCCGGGGTGTTATAATGCTGTTTGTTTAATCAAATTAATACACAATATATGAGTTACGATTTAATAGTTTTAGGTAGCGGTCCGGGCGGATATGTAGCCGCCATCAGAGCTGCTCAGCTTGGCCTGAATGTAGGAGTTGTCGAGAAAGAAAACCTTGGTGGCATTTGCCTCAACTGGGGTTGTATTCCAACCAAATCGCTCCTGAAAAGCGCACAGGCTTTCGAATATGCCATTCATGCCGCCGATTACGGAGTCACCATTTCAGGAGAGATAAAACCTGACTTTGGGGCAATGGTAAAACGCAGCAGGGGCGTTGCCGATGGAATGAGCAAAGGGATACAATATCTTTTTACTAAAAATAAAATCGAAGAAATTAACGGCTATGGAAAACTGGTTGATAAAACTTCGGTTGAAGTGACCGACGAGTCCGGGAAACGCACCATTCATTCGGCCAAAAACATCATCATTGCCACCGGAGCCCGTTCGCGCGAATTGCCAAACCTGGAGCAGGACGGCGAAAAAATTATCGGATACCGCGAAGCAATGACTTTACCCAAACAGCCAAAATCAATGGTAGTGGTCGGTTCGGGAGCGATCGGAAGCGAATTCGCTTATTTCTACCAAAGCATCGGAACCGAAGTTACTTTGATTGAATTCCTGCCCAACGTAGTGCCGAACGAGGACGAAGAAGTTTCAAAATTGCTTGAACGTTCATTCAAAAAAATGAAAATGAAAGTTTTGACCAATGCTTCTGTCGAATCGGTTGACACTTCAGGAAAATTGTGCAAAGTAACAGTAAAGACAAAAAAAGGCGAAGAAATTATCGAAGCCGAGATCGTATTGTCGGCGGTTGGAATTGCTCCGAATCTTGAAAATATTGGCCTCGAAGATCTCGGAATTGTGCTCGAAAACGGCAGGGTTAAGGTGAACGAATTTTACCAGACCAATGTCGAGACTGTTTTTGCCATCGGCGATATCATTGCCGGACCGGCGCTTGCACATGTTGCTTCAGCCGAAGGAATTGTTTGCGTGGAGAAAATTGCAGGATTAAACCCCCACCCGATCGACTATTCAACCATTCCGGGATGTACCTACACCAATCCTGAAGTTGCTTCGCTTGGCATGACTGAACAAAAGGCTAAAGCAGCAGGCCACGAAATTAAAGTAGGCAAATTTCCATTCTCAGCAAGCGGGAAAGCAAGCGCTTCGGGTCATAAGGATGGCTTTGTGAAACTTATTTTTGATGCCAAATACGGAGAGTTACTGGGCGCCCACCTGATTGGTGCAAATGTTACCGAAATGATTGCTGAATTGGTTGTGGCCAAAAAACTGGAAATTACCGGTCACGAACTGATTAAATCCATCCATCCGCACCCAACAATGAGCGAAGCCATTATGGAAGCCGCAGCAGCCGCTTATGGCGAAGTGATTCATTTGTAGATAATATTTCTACATTTGATTTCCCAAATCTTAAAAAAACTAAAAGATGAAGAAAATTGCTGTTCTAATAGCCGGAGCATTTTTGCTTGCGAACTTCGCTTATGCCGGAGGTATTTTAACTAATACCAATCAAAGTGCACAATTTGTGCGTATGCTTTCCAGAAATGCCTCCACCGATCTGGATGCGGTGTATTTCAATCCGGCAGGACTTACCCAATTGAAAAACGGATTCCATTTTGGATTGCACAGCCAAACTTTGTTTCAAACAAGGACAATAACAACTGAAGCACCATTAAATAACAAGGAGTTTATTGGTGATGTTACAATTCCCGTATTTCCTACTGCCTTTGCAGTTTACAAATTAGACAAATTGGCATTTTCGATTGGTTTTGGACCAAATGGTGGTGGAGGAACTGCTGAATTTAAAAAAGGATTGCCTTCATTCGAAGGAAAAATTGCCAATCAGGTAAACAACCAACTGGTTCCTGCACTTGCTGGATTATCTGCTTTAGGACTCAATGTTCAACCGGGTTACGATGCCGATATTCAATTCAAAGGTCAGTCTGTTTTCTGGGGAATTCAGTTTGGTGTGACTGCCAAAATCAATGAGATGATATCTGGATATGCTGGAGTACGTTATCTTCCTTCAGTAAATAATTATTCAGGAGCGATAGAGAACATTAGTTTAATGGTCAACGGAGAGTTACAAAATGCTAACTCATTTTTAACAACTGCATCTTCTGTAGCGTCAACCAGAGCAGGTCAGCTTTCGGCTTTAGCAACGCTGGCCAATACATTACCTGCAGGCGATCCGGTAACAAACGAAACGATTAGCGCAACTTTAACAGCGCTGGGTCAGGATCCGTCAAAATTAAACAATGGCACTGCAAAAGTAATTTTAACTTCAGCATCAAATAGTTTAACAACCACTTCTCAAAATCTTACTGCAACTGCAACATTGGTTGAAGATGTTGAAGTGGACACAAAACAAACCGGTGCCGGATTTACTCCGATCATCGGATTAAATATTACGCCTGTTGAAGGTCTTAATATTGGACTCAAATATGAACACAAAACCTCATTAAAACTTACTAACGATACCAAGAAGAGTGATGCCGGTATGGCTTTTTTAAAGGATGATGCAACAATTCCAAGTGACATTCCAGGAATTATTACAGCTGGTGTTGAATACAAGTTTTCAAAGAAATTCTTAGCATCCGCTTCATTCTTTGAATATTTAGACAAAGGAATTGATTGGGGCAAAAATATTTATCTTCAGGACCGTAAAATTGATAAAAATTCTTGGGAAGTATCGGTTGGTCTTCAATATAGCCTTACCGACAAGTTTTCAGTAAGTGTCGGTGGTATGCAATCAACGACCGGCGTTTCTGAGGATTACCAAAGTGATTTTAGTTATAGTAATTCCTCAAATACTGGCGCTTTTGGAATCGAATGGAGACTAACTGATCAATTGACATTGGATGCAGGTATGCTTTTTACAGTATATAAAGATGCAAACAAATCATTTGGAACTTACAATGAAACATATGACAAAGTAAATTCCGGTTTTGCAATCGGAATCGGATACAAAATATTCTAGTAATTGATTTTCTCTCTTAAAAAGGTGCTTGTTCATTACAGGCGCCTTTTTTATTGAAATGAACAACCTGACCAAATACTACCCGGATTCACTTATCTTTGTTCCTGAAATAAATCCTGAAACGGAGTAAACACAATACAATGGAATTCAAGAATTACACCTACCTGCTTTTGCTGATCGGTTCAATCGCAGTGCCACTGGCGCTAAGTTTCGATAAAAATGTACAGTACTATAAAAACATGAAATACCTTATTCCGTCGATATTGGTTACGGATGCCATCTTTATAGTTTGGGA
>JAUYEQ010000297.1 GCA_030691295.1 Bacteroidota bacterium | reverse complement strand
CCGAACGATACAATATACATGGCCTACCATATGGCCGATCGCCTCGATCCGATGTATTATGCCACCGATTTGATTTCTGATGTCCTTTCAAACGGAAACTCTTCGCGCATGTACCAGAACCTGGTTCAGAAAGAGAAATTGTTTACCGAACTTGACGCCTACCTTTCAGGAGACAATGATCCCGGTTTGTTTGTTGTTTCAGGAAAACCAAGCAACGGAATTTCACTTGAAACAGCCCGGAAAGCCATTGAACGCGAGCTTGACCGGATGAAACAGGAACGGGTTACTGAATACGAACTCGAAAAGGTGAAGAATAAAGTGGAAGCCAACATTGAATATAGTGAGATGAATTACCTGAACAAGGCGATGAACCTGGCTACCAACGAAATATTACAGGATGCCGGTTTGATCAACTCACAGGTTGATTTTTACCGGTCGGTCACCACTGCGCAAATTCAGGAAGTAGCCCAACATTTATTTCGTCACGAAAATTGCTCCGTTTTAAATTACATTGCTAAAAAGTCAGAACATGTTGAACCGTAATATACAACCCACTGTTAATCCAATCGAACACATTGACATGGTAAAAGCCGAAAAACGGCTCCTTTCCAATGGCATTCCGGTTTATTTTGTGAATGCCGGTTCGCAGGACGTGGTGAAAATTGATTTTATTTTTGAAGCCGGAACATGGTTTCAGCAGGCCAATCTGGTTGCCAGTCTTTGCAATTCGATGCTTGAGGAGGGGAGCGCCAACTTTTCGGCTGCCGATATCGGCGAAAAATTCGATTTCTACGGAGCATACATTCAATTGACTGCCGACCAGAACTACGGTTATTTCAATATTATAAGCCTGGGGAAACATTTGGAAACCATTTTGGAGATCACAGAAAATCTGATCAAACATTCGGTTTTTCCGCAGTATGAACTGGAGGTGCTGATTGACAAAAACAAGCAAAAGTTCCTGCTCGAAAACCAAAAGGTAAAAACCCTCTGCCAGAAAAAATTTACCCAGGTGATGTTTGGAGAATCGCATCCGTATTCCATTACCAACAAACTGGAAGATTTTGATCAGATCAACCGCGAAATGTTGTTGCAGTTTTATCAATCGTATTATCACTCCGGAAATTGCCGGATTATTGCTGCAGGCCAGATTGACGAATCGGTTCTGGCTCTTTTGGAAACTCATTTCGGCGGAAGCGATTGGCAGCGAAATGCAATAGAAATGCCCAAATACGAAATCAATCCAGATACGCAGAAATTTCACCATGTTGAAAAGGCCAATGGCATTCAGTCAGCCGTTCGGATGGGAAAGTTCTGGGTTCCCAAAAGCCATCCTGATTATCATGCGCTATCGGTGCTTGTTACCATTTTGGGAGGTTATTTCGGGTCGCGTTTAATGACCAACATCCGCGAAGAAAAAGGATATACCTACGGAATCGGCAGTTTTGTGCTTTCACTGAAACATGTCAGTTACCTGATCATTACCACTGAGGTTGGGAACGAGTATGTTGAACCCACTCTTAAGGAAATTGCAATCGAAATGAAAAAGCTGCAAACCGAACCTGTATCGGAAAATGAATTGGAGACAGTAAAAAGTTACCTGTTGGGAGAATTTCTGCGCGACTTTGATGGCCCGTTTGCCCTTGCCGGAAGTTTCAAAGCCATCAACGATTTCGATCTGGATTATTCGTTTTACGATGATTCGCTGCGTGTTTTACGCAATATCACTTCCGAAGAAATAATGCAATTGGCACAACAATATCTTAATCCTGAAGATTTTTATACAGTAGTAGCGGGAGCTATGAAGTAGCCATTAATTTAGCTGATGTTTTAAAAGCAGTTCCCTGAGCGCGTAGCAGTCGAAGGGCATTTAATTGTCACTTGGTAGTCATTAAGTTGACATGAACATTACAACAGAATGACCATAATTGACTGTTCCAAAATGCCAGATTGGTGTGCAAACGGTCAATCATTGCATATTCGCTCACTTTCAAAATGGCGGTGTCCATTTTTACTATTCATTAGACAATGTCGTTTAGTTAGTAATAATCATAATCGTTTATAATTCATTGAGTAAAGTTGTTTTGGTCTTTTCTTTCTCGGGTTGCTTCGTCCAGGCCGGATGATTTCTCTGGTTCCTGCCACAACTTTGTCGAATGCATTTAACGCCTTGTCAAATTGCTTTCGTAAAAATACTGCAATCAAAATATCCTG
>JAUYEQ010000362.1 GCA_030691295.1 Bacteroidota bacterium | reverse complement strand
ATATATTTATCCTTGACGTATCTCATGAAATTTGACCAGGTTATAATTAGTTTCCGAAATCTTTTTCGGTATTTTGCAGACATGATGGAAAACGAACTTTTTGCCGACGTTATATTACCATTGCCATTGGAAGGGCATTTTACCTATCGGGTGCCCGTTGCCTTTCATGCCAAAATTAAAACCGGAATCCGCGTTATTGTGCAGTTCGGAAGGCGGAAGTTTTTTTCGGCATTGGTTTACCGTTTGCATGAAAATGCTCCTTCGGGCGATTTTGAAATCAAAAATATTGACGCCATTCTGGACGAAGAGCCCATCATTGACCAAAAACAGTTGAAACTTTGGGAGTGGATTGCCGCCTATTATTGCTGTACTTTGGGCGAGGTTTACAAAGCTGCGCTGCCTTCAGGCTTGAAACTGGAGAGCCAGACAAAAATCAGCCTCAATCCGGAAACAAACCTTCCGGAGAATTTAAGCGACAAGGAAAGTGCGGTGATTTTGTTGCTCGAAAGCCGGAAAACTGCAACAGTGCAGGATCTCAATCAATTTCTTGGGCAACAGTCGTCGTATGCTATCCTGAAATTGCTTCTAGAAAAAAACGCTGTGATCGTGGAAGAACAATTGCGCGATAGCTATAAACCACGCGTGGTCACCTTCGTTAAATTAAATCCTGAATACAATTCCGAAGAAAAACTGAATGCCTGCCTCGATTCGCTCAAAAAAGCAAAAAAGCAGGAACAACTCCTGAAAGTGTTTCTGGCTGAAACCATGTTTGGCGAAGCCGGTCTGACTGAAATCAGCAAAAAGGAGTTGCTTGAAATCGCAAATGCAACCGATGCGGCGCTGAAAAGTCTGGAAGAAAAAAATATTCTGGAACTGTATTCGAATGAAATTGGCCGGATTGACCGATCACAAAATACTGATTTGCTGATCAAAGAACTTTCAGTCCCGCAACAAATCGCGATAGACGAAATAAAAGCCCAGTTCGAAACCCATTCAACCATTCTGCTCAACGGGGTAACTTCAAGCGGAAAAACAGAAATTTACATTCAACTGATTCAGGAACAGCTGGAATTGGGCAAACAGGTTTTGTACCTTGTTCCTGAAATTGGATTGACCACGCAAATTATTAACCGCCTAAAAGTGGCATTTGGAGATTTGGCCGGAATTTATCACTCCAAATTCAACGATGCCGAAAGAGTTGAGATTTGGTTCAATGTGCTGAATGAAAAGCCGGGAAAGACCGGACAGCAATACAAAGTAATTCTGGGAGCGCGGTCGGCCATCTTTCTTCCGTTTAAAAATCTGGGACTGATCATTGTTGACGAGGAGCACGAAAATTCGTACAAGCAATTTGATCCGGCGCCACGTTACAATGCCCGTGATATGGCCATTCTGATGGGAAATATCCACAATGCAAAGGTTTTATTGGGTTCGGCCACGCCATCGTACGAAACGTATTACAATGCACGCAGCAATAAATACGGCCTTGTTGACCTGACCGAACGGTTTCAGGGTGTTGAAATGCCCGAACTGATTGCTGCAAATACTCAGGAAGCCTACAAACGGAAACTAATGCGTTCGGTTTTTACGCCTGAACTTTACGACGGGATTGCTGATGCCCTCGCCAACAAGGAGCAGGTGATCCTTTTTCAGAACCGGCGGGGTTTTGCGCCATTTGTGCAGTGCGGAAAATGCGGCTGGATACCAAAATGCAAATATTGCGACGTCAGCAAAACCTATCATAAAAACCAATCGCGACTAATCTGTCATTATTGCGGGCACACCACTTCGCTGATTGCAAAATGCGAAGAATGTGGTTCTGACGAGATCAAGCCACGTGGGTTCGGTACCGAAAAAATTGAAGATGAAATTCAGCTTTTATTTCCTGAAGCGCGGGTTGCACGGATGGATTTGGATACCACCCGCGCGAAAAAAGCCTACGAACAACTTATTTACCAGTTTGAAAACCGGAAAATTGATATTCTGGTCGGAACACAAATGGTTACCAAAGGCTTGGATTTTGACCATGTTCGCGTGGTGGGTGTTTTAAATGCCGACAATTTGCTGAATTATCCTGATTTCAGGTCATACGAACGAAGTTTTCAGTTGATCATGCAAGTGAGTGGGAGAGCGGGCCGCAAAAACAGACGTGGAAAGGTAATTGTCCAGACTTCGCAGCCTACCCATCCGGTGATTCAGGATGTGATCGCGTACGATTATATCCGGCTTTTTAACCGGCAAATGGCTGAACGCAAGATTTTCAGGTACCCGCCTTACTTCAGGCTTATAAAAATTGTGGTGAAACATCAGAACCGGGAACGCCTCGACTTGGCA
>JAUYEQ010000356.1 GCA_030691295.1 Bacteroidota bacterium | reverse complement strand
GGGTGGACTGCAACTACCGGACAAACCATTCGGACAGCAATGTCTGTCAATTTGCAAACTCCTAATTTGAATTGCATCAGGTCGTAGAACACAAAATTGCCGGGACGGATCTCGTCAACTCCGTCGAAGTTTTCGCAAATGCTGCATGACGGGGTATCTCCGAGCGAAATCATGATTTCGGGCCATTCGCTTTGATACCTGGCTTTCAGCGATTTCAATTTCAGGAGTGCATCAAAATGGCGACTAAAAATATCGTGTGTCGAATTGGCCTGATACGTATGACCTGTATGTGAAAGAAATCCTTTAAACTCGAGTAGTGGCGACTTCTGTATGGTTTCGAGCAATTCGTCGATTAAAGGCGTCCGGTTCGATTCAATTCCGGTACGGTTGTATCCTGTGTCAATTTTAATGAATACACCGGTATGCCAGGTGATCTGTTCCTGAAGTGCTGCGAGCCCTTCCCTGTTTTCAATCAGTACGTTAAGTTTAATCCGGCCTGCAAGTTCGTTGATTTCAGGAATTTCAGGAATATTAACTGAAAAAGCGATGGTGATATCGTTCCAGCCAAAATCGGCAAAATAATTGGCCATTGTTAACGACGAAACGGTGATGCAATTTACTCCGGCATTACGGAACCATTCTCCAATTTCAGCAGATTGATGGGTTTTAAAATGTGGCCGGAAATTCAGGTGTAGATTTTCTGCCTTGCGAACCATATTTTCGATGTTTCGTAAGGCAATCTCTTTATTGAGTAAAAATGTAGGCCTGGTAATTTCCATTTCCGGAGAATAAACTCGGTTTCATTCAAGTATGAATGATCGAAAATAGTCATTCTTACTTAAAATCAAAATAATTTAGAAAAAGAAAAGGAGCCAGATAACTGACTCCCTATATTTTTACTCTCCCAAATGGATGGTCTGTGACCTGTTTGGCCCCACCGAAGCTATTTTAATCGGCACCCCGACTTGTTCTTCGATGAAATTAATGTAGTTATTAAATTCTTCCGGAAATTCATCCTGACTGGTTAACTGAGTCAGGTCAGTCTCCCATCCGGGTAATGCAACGTAAACAGGTTTTACATTGTCGTTCAACTCAAACGGGAATTTTTCGGTTTCTTCACCGTTGATGTCATATGCAACACAGATTTTGATGGTTTCAAATTTATCCATCACATCGGCTTTCATCATGATTAGTTCGGTTACTCCGTTCAGCATGATTGAATACTTCAAGGCAACCAGGTCAAGCCATCCGCATCGGCGCGGGCGACCGGTAGTTGAGCCGTATTCGCGGCCAACATCGCGCATGTTCTGTCCGTCAATGTCAAACAATTCAGTTGGGAAAGGTCCCATTCCAACGCGCGTGCAGTATGCTTTGAAAATACCATAGACATTTCCGATTTTGTTGGGGGCAATTCCAAGGCCTGTGCAGGCTCCGGCGCAAATGGTACTCGATGAGGTTACAAATGGATACGACCCGAAGTCGATATCCAGCATGGTTCCCTGTGCGCCTTCGGCCAAAACTGACTTGTTTTCTGCAAGGCTGTCGTTTATCAGGTGTTCGGTATCCACAATCATAAAACCTTTCAGCACTTCAATTCCTTTCATCCATTCCTCTTCAAGTTGAGCAAGTTGGGAAGCATAATCGTAATGATAATAATTGTCGAGTAAATCTTTGTGTGCCTGAACTCTTGAAGTATATTTTTCGGTGAAATTTTCAAATAAATCGCCAACTCTTAAACCTTCACGGCCAATCTTGTCGCGGTAAGTTGGTCCTATCCCCTTTAATGTTGATCCGATTTTAGTTGCACCTTTGGCTTCTTCGGAAGCAGCATCCAACAACCGGTGGGTGGGAAGGATCAAATGTGCCTTTTTTGAAATGTATAAGGTTTTTTTCAGGTCAACATTGTGTTTTCGTATCGATTCAATTTCCTTTTCAAAAGTTATCGGATCAATTACAACACCGTTGCCAATCACATTCATTTTATTGTCGTGGAAAATACCGGAAGGAATGGTGTGAAGTACTTGTTTGAAATTGTTTATTTCAAGCGTATGACCAGCATTTGGGCCACCCTGAAACCTTGAAATCACATTGTATCTGGGAGTCAGTACATCAACAATTTTGCCTTTTCCTTCGTCTCCCCACTGGAGTCCTAATAATACATCTACTTTCATCTTATCTTGTAATAATATTGATTTTACCGGCGATAAAATTACAATTATTTTGAGATGTATGGCTAAAACGGAGTGTTAATAACTGAATCTTTATTGTTTTGTTTTGAAGAATATTTATTGAATGAAAACAGATGGTTTAAATATCGAGGCCTTGGTTGATGAAGTGCCCGTATATATACAGTGTGTGGTGCGAAAATTTGAAGTTGTGTTTTTGGCAAATATCTTCAATCATTTCCCGGAGGCGGGGATCATAAAATTCGGTCAGCGATCCTGTTCGTACATCAATCAGATGATCGTGTTGCGGAATTGCATAAGCTTTTTCGAATTGTGCAATGCTTTTACCAAATTGATGGCGAATCAGTAATTTGCATTCAAGTAGCAGGTCCATCGTATTGTATAGCGTTGCACGGCTAACCCGATAGTTTTTGTTTTTCATCGAGATATACAGCGACTCAATGTCGAAATGCCCCTCCCTTGAGTATATTTCTTCAAGAATTGCAAACCGCTCCGGTGTTTTCCGATGCCCATTATTTTCGAGATATTCTACGAAAGTGTGCTTGACGGTTTCTTTGGTATTTTGGTTATCCATATTTAAACCAATTAAAAATAGAGTTCAAAAATAGTATTTTTTAAATGGAAAAGCTAACCGGAAATTTATTGCTGAATTTTCTCAATCCGTTCAATCTTGTCTATTCCTTTGATTTTCATTAACCGGGAAATGAGTTCGGCAAGATCCTGGACGCTGTGTATGTATAAATACAAATCACCTTCGAAAATACCATCGTGCGTATCGAAATGAACGGTACGCATGTTAATGTTGCTATGTTTGGAAATGATGGTGGTGATTTCGTTCACAACGCCGACACGGTCGAACCCACTCAGCTTGATGCGTGAAAGGTAGGAGAGCTTTTTGAATTTGGTCCATTCGGCTGTTATGATACTGTCGCCCTGTTGCGACATCATTTTCAGCGCTTCCGGGCAGTTTCTTTTGTGAATAATAATGTGTTCTGCTCCTGAAACATAGCCAACTACGTCATCGCCCGGAATAGGATTGCAACACTTCGCAAGCGTATAGTTTAATTGTTCCGGATCTTCTTTCAGAATATATGGTATTTTTTTGTCGATCTTGTCCGGCGTATCTGAAACTGCCTCTTTTTTTGTAATGAATTTTAATTTCCAGAATTTGGCAAGTTTATTTTCGCGCCTGGTTTGTAAAACTTCGGCTAAATTATCGAGTTCCAGAAATCCCATTCCAACCTGTGCATAAAGTTGTTCCTTATTGGTGAGATTGTAATAACTGGTCAGTTTTTTTAGGGTATCCGATGATGGGGCAATTTTGAGTTTTGCAAGCTGATCTTCAATAATCTTCCGGCCCTGGTCAATGTGTTTCTTGCGATCGAGCTTAAAGGATTGTTTTACTTTCGCTTTTGCTTTTGCCGAAATCAGAAAATTTAACCAGTTCAACTGGGGGGTTTGCGTTTTCGACGAAAGTATTTCAACCTGGTCGCCGCTAAGCAGCACATGTGATATTGGAACAAGTTTGTGATTGATTTTGGCTCCGATACAATGATTACCAAGTTCTGTGTGAATTTCGTATGCAAAATCGAGGACTGTTGCATTTTTTGGCAAAGTAACCATTCGCCCCTTTGGTGTAAATACGACAATTTCCGACGAGAACAGGTTCATTTTAAATTCATCCAGAAATTCCAGGGCATCCGATTCCGGATTCTGAAGCATTTCTTTTATTTTCTGAAGCCATTTGTCAAGTTCGTTCTCAACGTCGTTGATGTTCTTGTATTTGTAGTGAGCTGCAAAACCGCGTTCTGCAATTTCGTCCATTCGCTGCGTACGAATCTGAATTTCAACCCATTTCCCCTGAGGACCCATTACGGTAATGTGCAAGGCTTCGTATCCGTTTGCTTTCGGAATTGTAATCCAGTCGCGTATCCGGTCGGGTTTGGGTTTATAAATATCGGTTACCAGCGAAAGAATATCGAAACATTGCCGTTTTTCCGAAACATTCGGATCGGGAACAAATACGATTCGTACTGCAAGCAAATCATATACTTCGTCAAACGAAACACCTTTGGTCTGCATTTTATTCCAGATGGAATAAATGGATTTCAGGCGTTCTGTAATTGTGAAATCTACGCCTTCATTTTTTAATTGTTCTTCTATGGGCCTGATGAATTCTGTAACAAGATAATCTC
>JAUYEQ010000349.1 GCA_030691295.1 Bacteroidota bacterium | reverse complement strand
AGCCAATTGGAAGTATAGAAATGCGCGGAAAAACCGGGCTTGTCCTTCAAAAAGCTGATTGGTTTCGGCGTCTAATACAGAATATGCTTTCAGCCCGACCAGAAATTCATTTACACGGCGAATCCGCTCATAGGTGTCATTCCAGGTACTCATTAAATTTCCTGTTGGAGACATCGTTTCAGGAGTAAATACATAGTTGTTTGCGTCGCCGGCCTTACTTCCAGGTACATACGAACCGTATTTTAATGTTTCTGTCAATCCTTCGGTTAAACTGCCATTAAACTGTGAGGTTCCGAAGTTTCCGTAACGATCGATATAAGGGTAGAAACCATTGATGTACAAAGTGACATTGGCTTCGTTTTGCCATACCAATTTGTCGGAAATTCTGTCGGTTGGAGTTGTTTCAAGGAAATCATCACATCCCATCAAACCGATCATTCCAAACAATAGGGCTATTATAAATATTCTATGTTTCATATCTGCAATTATTTATTTTTAAAATACCAATTTAAGACCCATCGAAATCACTCTCTGCTGAGGGTAATATCCGTTAGATACGCCTGGTTGCTCAGGGTCGATATTGTACTTTGACAATTGACTAAAAGTCAATAGGTTTTGTCCTTCAGCATACACTCTTAAATTGTCCATTCCTACTGATTTTGTCCATCGCTGAGGGATAGTATAACCAACTTGCAAACTTTTCAGGCGCAGATAATCACCGTTGCGGTACCAAAAAGATGAACTGAATGCATTGTTCGAACTTGCAGTAACCAATGCCAAACGTGGAAATTCGCCACCGGTATTATCTTCTCTCCAAGAGTTCTCAACAAGAAAACTGGGTGAGTTACCTCCGTGATAGAATGGCTTGGTCATAGAAGTATTGTCCATAACTCCACTGCTGTAAACGCCTGTGAGGGCAACATCGCGGCCTACAGCTCCCTGAAACAGAAGTGCAACGTCAATGCCTTTCCAGGCGCCGTTCATAGTAAAACCACCCACAAACTTAGGGAAAGCAGATTTTCCAATGTACCCACGATCTTGTTCGTACGAAATTTTACCATCCCCATTTCTGTCCATGTATTTGATATCGCCTACACGAACGGCTTTTCCAACAATTAACGGAGAATTGTCAATTTCTTCCTGACTTTGGAACAATCCTTCAGAGATGAACCCAACCTGGGCGCCAACTTCTTTCCCTGTCAGTTTCAACCAGTCTGGAGTGTTAGGTGAGTCTCCGTATCTGAGCCAGGTACGTTCCGTATAGGTTCCGTTTAGCCCGATTTTATAAGAAAAATCTCCTAGTTTTTTACTGTGGGTTAAAGAAACTTCAAAACCTTTATGAGCTTGCTTGTTGTTGTTTTCGTAACCATAAACATAACCGCCATAAGAGTCAGGGTATGTGGCGCTGGCAGAGCTGAGGATATCATACACATATTTGTAAAATGCATCGAATTCTACACCTAACTGTCCATTCCACAAAGTGGCATCAAAACCCACGTTGTACTGAAGCGCCTTTGCCCAGGTGAGATTGATATTGGCTGGTTTGGATGTAATCAATCCGTTTTGGCCAGCACCACCAAGAATTACAGCCGGATCGGCCAGAAATGATAAGGTATTCAAATAATAATATGGCCCAATACCGGTTGATCCCGTTAATCCGACACTACCTCTTATCTTCAGGTTATTAACATAGCTGAATTTGTTGCGGAACCAATCTTCTTCGGAAACTCTCCATCCCAATGACCCGGAAGGGAAAGGGCTCCAACGTTTACCTTCAACCATTCCTCCAAACACATAACTGCCATCGTAACGAGTCTGTAATTCAATCAGGTATTTTTTAAAATAGTCGTAATTCAAACGGCCCACTATACCCACGGAGCGTTGTTGGTAACTACTTCCTGAAACTCTGGTTTTGTCTGCAAGTGTTGCATAGTTTAATTCATCAAGTTCCAGAATGTCAAATCCATAACCATAAGCTCCAAAACTGTTTCCATCTTGTTTTGTAGTTTCCATCAGCGCCAAGGCAGAAATGAAATGAGCGCCAAATTGATTGTCGTATTTGATACTGGAGTTGGTTGTTAAACGGTTGTAATGCGATAAACCTTCAACAAGGCTCGTGTTGGTACCTCTTGCATCGTATGTGCGAACATAACCGATATCGCCAGTTGCAGAGGTTGGAGCTGATGCAACTTGTGTGTAATATGGAGTTGAGAATGCTTTTGAAGTCTGATAAGAAATATCATAGGCAGTCAAAAATTTAAGACTCAATCCTTTCACAAAAGGCACCTGGTAATTTAGTGCAAAATTCGACTGGATAATGTTTGTTTTAACGTTGCTGTATCCGGTAAGATCAGAGGCTGCGAGTGGATTTACATAAGAACTTGCGGTTCTGGTTGAGACCGGTTCTCCGTTCATTTCTTCAGGAACGAATGGAAGCGCTCTGATTGCCTGCTGAGGAATGTTGTTCCAGTCGCCTGGAGAGGCGGTGTAACCGGGTCGTTTCCGATCCTCGATTCTTCCGGAAATGTCGAAAGTTAAATCAAGATTATTCGTAATCGCGGCATCAATATTTGAGCGAAGGTTAATCCGGTCGTAATCAAACCCTTCCACGTTACCTTTCTGATTATAATTTCCTAACGAGACAAAGTATTTGATCTTTTGAGTACCACCTGTTGCATTTACATTGTAATTGGTTGTACTTCCAATGCCAAAGGTTTTCTTGTACCAGTCTGTATTTCCCCATCCATCTGTTGGATCACCATTAAGCATTTTTTCAATATGGGTCGATGAAAACACAGGAGCATCACCATCCATTTCACGGGCCTTGTTATACCAGTAGGCATACCCGGGACCATCAAGCATATTCATCATTTGGGCATTGTCACTAACACCGTAACCGCCTGTAAATGTTATTTTTGAAGGTGAGACTGTTCCACGTTTGGTGGTAACAATCACAACAGCGCTGGCATCCAGCCCGTAAATCGAAGCCGACGCAGCATCTTTCAATACAGAAACAGATTCAATTTCATTTGGATCAATCTCAGAAAAGCTACGTTCAACACCATCTACAATGTATTTTGCACCTTCTCCGCGAACAATAATACTTGCTCCATCAGCTCCTGGCTGGCCAGATTGCTGCAATGCAACTACACCCGAAACCAAACCTCCGAGCATATTGCTGATATTCCCGACAGGAGCTTTCAAAAGTTCTTTTCCTGAAATCTGGGAAATCGCACCGGTAACACTGGTTCGCTTTTGAGTACCGTAACCGACAACCACCACTTCATCAATGTCTTTGGTGTCTTCTTCCAATATCACATTGATCGTTTTTCTGTTGACCACAGGTTCTTCTTTCGAATTGTATCCGATATAGGAAAAGACCAGAGTCATTTTCCCGTCAGCAACCTCTATGGAATAATTTCCGTTTACATCGGTAACAACTCCTTTTTGGGTGCCTTTAATCATTACTGTGGCGCCAATTAATCCTTCTCCTTTTGTGTCTTTCACGCTTCCTGAAACAAGCGATTGGGCAACGATGGTTTGAGAAGTTAAAACCAGACTGGTAAGAACCAGAAAGCATAAAGCTATTCTCTTTATTCTACCAGTACTTCGAGATAGCGATTTTTTCATAGAAATTTTGTTTTCATTGTTTTTACAAATTACGTTTACAGTAAAAGATTTATTTATTATTCAAGTATTTTCCATATTTCGTACAACCCGCGGGGTACATGGAAACATCCTTTCCATTTGCCGCCCTTCAGTTCCAGAAGAGGCTCGCCTTGCCTGTTGAGATAACCAAACCATTCGGGATATTCCGGATCTTTAAAGTGATTCCATGTATATTCGTGTATGATTTCGAACCATTTTTTACATTCCTGATTGCCGGTAAGTCGGTAAGCTTTGGCCATCGAGATAAGGGTTTCGATGTGTACCCACCAAAGTTTCTGGTCCCACTCGAGCTGCTGAACCGGATGTCCTTTAATATCAATGAAATAGAATATTCCGCCGTGTTTTTTGTCCCAGCCTTTTTCTGTTGACCGAAGCAGAATTTCAATCGACTTATCGATCAATGCCTTGTCGTTGTTCCGAACGGCCAGGTCCATCATAAACCACATCGACTCGTTGGTATGTCCCGGATTCAGAAGCCTTCCCTCAAACGAATCGCTGAAATTTCCTTTGGGAGTTACATTTTCGAGAATCAGTCCGGAGTCCTTGTCGTAGAAAACCTCCATCACCTCTTTAATAAGTGGCTGAATGGTTTTATCAACATATTCGGTTCCCAGGATATCTTCCATAATCAGAGAGAGGTTGCACAAAATCATGGGCAACGAAAAGCTTTTCAAAGGCCTTGTTCCGGGGTAAGCTTTGCAGTAAATTCCCTTCGGAGAATTCTGCCGCATCTGGATGTTGGCGAAAGTATTCAAGGCAATTTCCTTGTGTTCTTTGTTTCCCGTTGCCTTGTAAAGCTCGCTGAAAGCCATGGCTGCAAAGCAATCGGAAAAAATGTTGTAAGGCTGAACCAAAGGTTTGCCGTCGTGGGTTAACGAGAAATACCAGTTACCCTGCTCATCCCTTCCGTATTTTTTCATGAATTCGGCGCCATGCAGAGCCATGTCGAGCCATTCCGGTTTTTTCTCCACTTTGTTGTAGAGCATCGAAAAGAGCCAAACCTCGCGTCCCTGAAGCCACATGAATTTGTCGGTATCATAAATTTCACCGCAGCGATCCAGACAAGAAAAATAACCGCCCGAGACATTATCTTTTGAATGATTCATCCAAAAGGGTATTATTGAATCAAGTAATTCGGTCTTGTACTGTTCTGCGTATTTTGCTAATTCGTTCATTTTTAATATTTATTTAAAACTATTCTGCTTTTGAGGGATTAAATATTTACTCAAAGTTTCCATCAAATCTGATGGTCTTTGTTTTAAACGGATGTATTAATTCGTCGGTCAAAACACTGATTTCGCGCTTGGTGACTGTCAGACCGGGGCTATATTCCTTTGTAAAAAAGGACTTCCAAAGCTGCTGAATTTCTGAATCGACATCCCTTTTTAAAAATTCGGAGAATATATCCGTTGCTTTTTTGATGGTTAAAACCGATTGATCTTCAATTACCAGGCTATTTTTATCAAAGGCATTTAAGCCTTCGGTGAAGTCTTTTACCGTCAGTGTCGTATCCGGATAAAACCAGGTGCGATTTGCCCAATGAAAGGATTCACCCTTTACTTTTAAAATTCCGGAGGCGGTAACCCGTTGAATAGCCTGAAAATCCTTGTCTGTCGGGTTTACATCTACCAAAGGCATCAGGTAAGCGCCGGCATCGAGCAAGGTTTGCTGAACTTCGCGAATATTGACCTCGCGGGGATTCTGATTGTTTTTGATACTGGTAGCAGCTAATGCGCCGGCAGCCTGACCGGTCAGCAAAACGCAAGGTTGTAAGCGAGTTGATCCGTTAATAATATTGGAAACAGAAATGGCTTTGTCAGATACGATCAGCCCGTCAATCGTTTCAGGAATAAGTGCGCCAAGCGGAATATTAAAAGATGGTACAGCCGGGAAACGGATTTCGGGAGTATCGGGATTATAATCGTGGTGGTGATCAACGGGATAATCGCCGACCGAAATTCCTGTACGATACAAGGGCTGACCTTCGTAAATATTGAGTACATGGTTGATTGTCATTCTCTGAATTCCGCGGACACGGCGCCCTTCCCGGTGATAGGGAACAAGAGCCAATTTGTCTTCTGTCGGAAATTCGTCATCAGCCAGACCAAGGTTTTTAAAACCAAGTTCTGTTTGTATGTAGTAAACGAAATTGAGGGTGCGTTCCTTTGCCTTTTTGAGTTCTTCCATACGCTGTTCCCTGTTCATTTCAACTACATTCAGGTAAATGTCGTTGCCGTATTTTGGCCAGTTAATCATGTATTTTTTATTCGGAAGCTTTCCGTAGTTCAGCATCTTTTCGCAATCTATCGCGATAGAATCTACGGTCATTGCGCACGATTTGCGGAATAATTCGGGATCGTAACTTGCTGGTTTTTCAATTGTTTTGTCGGCTTCAGGTCCAAAATCTTTCAATATAGCCGCCCATGTCAGGTCCTGCACAATGTTGTTTGCCACTTCCGGAGCATTTGCTTCACCGGTTACTGATCTGGCTTCCATCCCTAAATCGTAGGCAGCGCCAGCCATTGCAAGCCCATCGCCCAAATCGGTCGCATCAATCACAACTTTTGCCAGAACGGTTAATTTTTCCTTTTGCTCATTTTCGAAAACAGCGCCGGTGACTTTATTTCCTTCTTTAAGTATCTCGGTGAGATGGTAGCCATAAATGACTGATAGCTGTGGTTCGGCCAAGGCCATCGATTTAAAGATACTATCGCCAACATGGGGTTCGAATTGGGTGTTACTTACCCAACCGGTTGACAATGCTGCTGCACCGCCGTAGTATGTTCTCAGTTTGTCCCTGAATTCGTTCCATATCCCGGAATGAAGACGGTGATTACCATCGGTTGCACTTACGCCGGCAGCGGTAATCATACCTCCCAGCCAGGGCGTTTCTTCAACGATTAGAGTTGCCACATTCAATCTTGCCGATTGCAGTCCGGCAGAAATTCCACTGGTTGTTCCACCAATGACCAATACGTCGGTTGCGTGGCTTTGCTCCTTTGGTCCGCACGCTGCAAACCCAAGGAAAAAGAAACAAACCACAAAAACATTTAAAACTCTAATTGTCATTACTTTATATTTTAAAGATTGAACTTAATAATCATTTACGTTTTCCAAAACCATTTTATCCGGGTAAAAAACATCGTAACCAAAGTGACCAATGCTGTAATTATCAGTCCTTTTAAAAATCCCATCCATGGATTCGCATTGAATACTGACAGGTAGGGAGCAATACCTGAAATACTTAGCACTGGCATAATCAGCATAGACGATCCAACATAGGCGATCATCGGATTTTGACCTGTCATTACCAGGAAGCGTGTGGACTTGGTCCATTCGAAAAAGTCGCAGACAACCGAAAAGAAGATTAGTGAAATAAACGCCAATCCAGAGCTGACAAAATAGTAGCTGTAGGTAGATTGATCTTTCCGAATTCCACCTTCATAGGCTTCGAAAAACAAACCAAGAATTAGAAAATAAGCTCCGGCAGTAAATAAATTTTTCCAAAGCAAGGCATTTTGGGTTTTCTCTTTCCGGAGAATAAACAGACCTGCGCAAAGTAATCCTGAAGTCAGAAATATATTGATTTCCAGATTGCGGCTGTACAAGCCATATAAATTAAGGATGACCAAAAAGACAGAAAGAGCCAGCATCAGCCAGGCCAGACTTTTTTCGGATTCTTTATTCGTTTCAGTTGTTAAGCTGGTTTTCATCCATTCCATCAGGTATTCGCCGGCAATGGTTCCGGGGATAATAATAAACAGGTATTTCAGGTAATAAAACTTATACATCCAGGGTACAGGAGAAAAGTTATAAAGCCTTTGTGTCCAAGAGCCATCGGTATTGCTCCCAAGAAAAACGGCCATTATCAGAGGCAGAATTGCCAGACGTGCAAAACGGTTTTTAGCTGTTAGAATATATGCCAGTGCTCCAAAGATGGCCATATTCGCTAAGACCAATATAATAATGTTGCTGAATGCCATACTGAATTCACGGGTTCCTGAATAATTCAGGGTGAGTAACAGTATAATGCCGGTGCCGTATGCTGCAACTTTAACGGCAATACGCAATGACATGGAAAATTTTTCAGGCATCCGCATAAACATCGGAAACAAAAGTGCAAAAGCGAACAGTGTGATCAGCCAGGCTTTTAAGTTTTGTGGATCGCTGATTACCCAGGGATAAAGATGCTGGATATAAATTGCAAAAAAAACCAATTGAGCACCTCGAACAAATGCATTCAAAACAGCTTTGTAAATGCCCCATTTTTCGTTTAATCTTTTCCCGATTGAAAAAGGGAAAGCGGCTCCCATGGCAAACAAAAAGAAGGGAAAGACCAAATCGACCCAGGTGATTCCGAAAATCGTAGGATCGAATTGATGAGCAGGCGGCGGCACCTGTGCGTGATACATCCATCCGGGCAAAATGCCAAATGCTATTGTTCCTGAAAGTACCATTGTCAGTATGGCATATCCGCGCAAAGCGTCGAGTGCTGATGCACGTCGGCCAGTGGTGGATGATTTTAGAATCATCATCTTATTTGTGTCTGTAGTCATATCGTATTGGCTAATCAGATTTAATAATTGATGTTGCTAAATTAATTTAAATTTTTAAATATTCATTTATTTTTAAATATATTTAATAATAGTGCTGCAACACATTAAACATTGTAGCTAAATAATTCGGAAAGTAGTATAGTAAACAGGTGTTCCTCTGATGGTTTCTTGTAACTCGACGTGCCCTTTTCAACAAAAAAGCTTAGAGCCTGACAAACCACAGACAGTCCCACAAAAAGGTAATGAAGTTATATGATTGTATTTTAGGTATACTTATTCGCTGTAAAAGAGTTTGTCCCGAAGTATATAACAGGCTCCGATTACCCCGGCTTTCGAACCCAATGAAGACATTTTCAACTCCATGTCAAGACTGACCAGACTAAGCGAGTATTTATGAATGCTTGTGCGGACGGGTAAACGCAGGTACATTCCGGTTTCGGCGAGCACCCCACCAAGTATGACCAGTTCCGGATTAAAAATATTAATTAGCATGGAAAGATACCTGCCCATTTTACTTCCTATTTGATCAATTATTTCAATGGCCAGTGTATCTTCATTCTCAATAATAGCTGTCAGAATATCGTCAACAGTAATATTTTCGATGGCAATTTTTCCTGAAAGAATTGATTTTGACCCATTTTCTAGCGATTTCTTAAATTCCCGCTCCAGCGCAATACCTGAAATTTCGGTTTCGAGGCAACCTCTTTTGCCGCAATGGCAAATGATTTCATTCTCGAATACGGGGCTGTGCCCAAATTCTCCTGAATAACCCGACTTTCCATAATACAATTTTCCGTTGCTAATAATTCCAATTCCAACTCCCATGCTGATATTTACAAAAAGAACATCCTTCTCATTCTGAACCACACCGCAGTTATATTCTCCGTAAGTCATGGCTCGGGTATCGTTTTCAAGAAAAGTTTTAATATGTATCTGAGATTCAATAATTTCGCTCAATGGCTTTTCTTCGAAGAAAAAATAGCTGTAACTGAATCCTTTGCGCGAATTGATACGCCCACTTAGATTGATGCAAGCTCCTATGATTTTCTCGCGGGGAACACCAGATTCTGCAACAAACTGATTGATAACACTGCACATTTCAGACAATGATTCGCGTGTGTTTTCAAGAGTATATGTAATGTTTTCGGTATGTTTTACGAAATTATTGTTGAAATCCTGAATACCAATATTAATCGAATTTCGCCTGACTTCTACTCCCAGATAATAACATGCATTGGGATTAATGCCATACTGCGATGGTCGTCTTCCACCGGCAGTCCCAACTTTACCAGTCTCAAAAATTATCCCCTCTTCAATCAACTCAGAAATAATTTTAGTAACCGTGGGGATACTAAAATCGGTTTCCTTGCCTAGTTCAGCAATGGTTGCATCGCCAGTTAATGTGAGACGCTTAATGATGCTTTTCTTCAATTTAATTAGCTTTAGGGCTGAAAGCGAAATATCTTCAGAATAATCGAGGAGAATGGACAGATTCATGTTGATTATTAAATGAATTTAAAAATTAAAGATAATTGTTTGAAATCGAAAAATAAATATAGTGATTTATTAAATGCAAATGTATTGCATTTGATTTACAACAAGCATGATTTAGAAAGTATTTTAATTCATGCTACCAAATGCAAACCGTTCAGATATTGGATGCACAATTTCGACCGCCCAACCCTGAGCAGGGGTCAATATGCTCTGGAAATTGTAATTTGCAAAAGCACACAGGCGTAAAAGCTGATTTATTGCAGGTGCAACTTTATTAAGTCGCGATGTAAAAGAAATTTTTGCTTCGAGTCCGGAAATACTCGATGAATTGAAGCAAAACTATTAACGCAATTTGATGATGGAGGTGAAACTGTGACTGAATACTTCCCTATGCTTCGCGGTCTTTCCAGTCGCCGTTTTCGCGAATAATTGCTTCCAATTCTTCAACGGCCTGTTCAAAAGGAATGTGCTTCTTCATCAGTTTCTGCTGTTTGTAAAGGTTCACATTTCCGGGACCGGCGCCGACAAAGCCGTAATCAACATCCCCCATTTCACCGGGTCCGTTTACTACACAGCCCATCACACCAATTTTCAGGTGATCGAGATGATTGAAATGAGCTTTTATTTTGATGGTGGTTTCATGAAGATCGAACAAAGTCCGTCCGCAACCGGGGCACGAAATAAATTCAGTTTTGGTCAATCTCATGCGGCTGGCCTGCAAAAGAGAAAAACTCAGATCTTTCAGATCTGTAAAAGTAATCTGATCCGATTCGTTGGTGATGCAAACTCCATCTCCGTAGCCATCAATCAGTAAGCCGCCCAAATCGGCTGCAGCTTTTATCTGAAGATTTTCAAGGTATCGTTCGTTGTATTTTCTGAAAATAACTACCGGAACTTTCCATATATGTGATTCAAGTGTCATGAAGAAAGCCCGCAACTCTGCAAATGGATTTTTGTTGAAACTTTCAAGAATCAGAATGGTCTTCCGTGTTTGCTTCAGTTTGGTAATAATTTCAGGATTTTCATTCATAAAATGATCAAACTCCTCTTTGTTGGTGCGGATAAACTTGGTTTGGCCCCAGTGCGATCCTCCAAACAGGTATTCTTCGAGTGTAAGCACCGGATAGGTATTGCCATCCAAATCAAGCACTTCATTATTATCGAAGAAATACTCCGGAATTTGTTTGCCGCGTAATGGTAGAATCTCAGAAAGTGTTCGGCCACGCAGGTCGGCCATTACTACTGGCAGAAATTTATCGCCCATCCGCAAAACCGGACGAACCGACCGCCGTTCGTACTCAAACGGGTTGATTTGTGCGAAAAGTGGCGCTTTTATGGGTTTGTGTCCCTTATAGGTCTCAATGTGATTGATCAGTTTACGGGCAACAGATATCTCATTTTCAGGAGCTTCAGTCAGTGAAACGCGAATGGTATCGCCTATTCCATCGGCCAGTAATGCCCCAATTCCAACAGCCGACTTGATACGTCCATCTTCACCTTCGCCAGCTTCGGTAACACCCAGGTGAAGCGGATAGTCCATCTCTTCGAGCCTCATTTTATAACTTAGCAGACGCACGGTGTAAACCATTGTACGCGTATTGCTCGATTTGATGGAGATTACCACGTTGGCAAAGTCCTCCTGTTTACAAATACGAAGGAATTCCATCACCGACTCAACAATTCCGGCCGGAGTATCGCCATACCTGCACATGATGCGATCGGATAAAGAACCCTGATTGGCGCCGATTCTGAGCGCTGTTTTTGTTTCTTTTAATGAATGCAAAAAAGGAACAAATTGTGCTTCTATCTTCCGCAGTTCTTCTTTGTATTCTTCGTCTGTATAAATATGGTATTCGAACTTGGCTCGTTTATCGTAGAAATTTCCGGGGTTGATTCGCACCTTGGCGACGTATTTAGCAGCAATTTCGGCAAGGTGGGGATTGAAATGAATGTCGGCAACCAATGGGTTTTCGAATCCGCGGGCAACAAGTTCACTCTTTATATTCTGAAGGTTTTCGGCATCGCTGACTCCTCTTACAGTAACACGAACCAGATCGGCTCCAGCCTTGATGATGCGGATAATCTGCTCAACAGTAGCCTCAGTATCACGCGTATCAGTATCTGTCATAGATTGAATCCGGATCGGATTTCCATCTCCGAGCAAAACTTCCCTTATTCTCACCAACGATGTTTTTTGTCGTTGATACTTCGTCAAATCTTCTATGTAATTAAAGTTCTGGTCCTTCATTTTACCCGCTTTTATTGGGCAACAAAGTTAATTTAAAGTTAATAAATACGAAATGGGAAAGGCGTTAAAGAAAAATAATTGTCAATCCCCGAATCAGCAGAAATCTTTACTTTTGCTGAACATTAAAAAGCCGGCAATGACCATCAAAATATCGGAGGTAAATAAATTCTACGGAAGTCAGAAAGCACTCGACCAGGTTTCATTTGAAATTGGAACAGGAGAGCTTGTTGGATTTTTAGGACCTAACGGCGCAGGAAAATCAACCCTGATGAAAATCATCACCGGTTATCTGGCAGCAGATGGCGGATCGGTTGAAATTAACGGTGAAATGGTTGAAACAAAAAACACGGCTATTCGCTCACAAATCGGATACCTGCCAGAGAACAATCCGCTTTACACCGATCAGTACGTCCGTGAATACCTCGAAATGGTGGCCGGATTTTATCAGCTTCCAAACAAAAAAGAACAGGTTCTGAAAATGGTTGAATTAACCGGACTGAAAACCGAACAGCACAAAAAAATCGGGGCTCTTTCGAAAGGATACCGCCAGCGCGTCGGTTTGGCGCAGGCATTGATTCACGACCCAGCAGTATTAATTCTTGACGAACCTACCACCGGACTGGATCCAAACCAACTGGATGAAATCAGGCAACTGATCAGCTCTATCAGCAAAAACAAAACGGTGATGCTTTCTACCCATATTATGCAGGAAGTGGAAGCCGTTTGCACCCGTGTAATCATTATCAACAAAGGAAAATTGGTGGCTGACGGATCAATTGACCAGCTCAAAGCCGGAAAGTTTGCCCAGAAACAAACGGTTTGGGTCGAATTTGATAAAGCTCCTGATTTGGAAACATTGCAAAAAATTCCCGGCCTACTAAAAATCGAACAAACCGGCAAAACAAGTTTTCTGGCCGAGTCTGAAAACAACCACGATCTCAGGCCTGCCCTGTTTCATTTTGCAGTTTCAAACAACCTTGTTTTACTGACTTTGAAAGAGCAGCAACAAAGTCTTGAAAATGTATTTCAGGAATTAACGAAGTAATTTTTTCATATAAAGACTTCGTTGTCTGAAAAAAACTTTTACATTTGCACCTGTTATGTGGATAAATTTGTACTGATTGCAACCACTGAAAAAAATGCTAAAACGATCCGATTTTCATCTTGCTTTTCGATCAATTATTCCACAGCGTTTTTGTATAATCTATTGTTCCTGAAACCATTCAGAAATATCTGATTGTTTCCGGGCAATTTAAATTGATCACATTATGAGTTATTATTTCACAAGCGAATCAGTTTCCGAAGGCCATCCTGACAAAGTATCTGATCAGATATCGGATGCACTTTTGGACGAATTTTTGGCTTTTGATGTCAACTCTAAAGTTGCCATCGAAACACTTGTTACTACCGGACAGGTTGTACTTGCCGGAGAAGTAAAATCGAATACCTATGTTGATGTGCAGGAAACTGCCAGAAGAGTGATTAACCAGATCGGATACACCAAAGCCGAATATCGTTTTGATGGCGATTCGTGCGGCGTTTTTAGCGCCATTCACGAGCAAAGTCCCGACATCAACCGCGGCGTTGACAAAGCGGATAAAATGGATCAGGGTGCAGGCGATCAGGGAATGATGTTTGGTTTTGCATGTTTGGAAACCGACAATTACATGCCCCTGCCACTTGAATTATCTCATCTCATTCTGGTGGAATTGGCTGCTATCCGCCGCGAACAAAAGGTGATGACTTACCTTCGCCCCGATTCAAAATCGCAGGTGACAGTAGAATACAACGAAGAAAATTCGCCAAAAAAGGTTCATACCATTGTAGTTTCTACACAGCACGACGATTTTGATGCTGACGAGCCAATGCTGGCAAAAATCAAAAAAGATGTCATCGAAATACTGATTCCACGTGTAAAAGCACAATTGCCTGAACGCGTTCAGCATTTATTTGAAGGTGAAATAATTTACCATGTGAACCCAACCGGAAAATTCGTTATTGGCGGACCTCACGGTGACACAGGCCTCACCGGGCGCAAAATCATCGTTGATACTTATGGTGGACGCGGTGCCCATGGTGGTGGTGCTTTTTCAGGAAAAGATCCTTCAAAAGTTGACCGCTCGGCGGCTTATGCTGCGCGCCATATTGCCAAGAACCTGGTTGCAGCAGGAGTTGCACGCGAAATCCTTGTCCAGGTTTCGTATGCCATCGGAGTTGCCAAACCTGTTGGTGTGTATGTAGAAACCAGGGGAACAGCCCTTGCCGGACTTTCAGATTCGAAAATTTCAGAAAAAATTCAGGAAATATTTGACCTGCGCCCGGCAGCCATTGAAAGCCGGCTAAAACTGCGCAACCCGATTTACCGTGAAACTGCTGCTTATGGCCACATGGGACGCCAACCAAAAACAGTAACCAAAGTTTTTGAATCGCCCTACAATGGCCGGATTGAAACCGAAGTAGAACTTTTTACATGGGAAAAGCTTGAGTATGTTGACCAGATAAAAAGTGCTTTCGGAATCTAAACCGAAAAGTTAATTTATTTTTGCACCGGTATTCACGAATTTTCATTTTCAATGAAGACATACTCAGCAAAACGCTTGTCGCTATTTATCACTGTTTTGTTACTGATTTCCAATTTCGGATTTTTTCTGGTTCAATCGAAAAAAGATTTCGGGTCTGTTTTCTCTATCCTGTTTATCGGCCTGTTTGGTACGGTGTCTTATTTTCTGGTACTTTTTATACTGAACAGGTACATCAACGAAAAGATAAACCCGATTTATAAGACTATTCGCGAAGTTCCGGTTAGCGGGAGGAAAGAAAAGGTGGGTTCTACCAATATTTCTGATGTCCAGAAAGACGTGGAAGAATGGGCAAAGAACCAAACCCTGGAAATTACCCGGCTGAAAGACCTTGAGCGCTACCGAAAAGAGTTTGTTGGAAATGTTTCGCACGAACTGAAAACCCCGATTTTTAATATTCAGGGATATGTACTTACCTTGCTTGAAGGTGGAATCGACGATCCGAAAATCAATAAATTATACTTGCAGCGAACCGAAAAAAGTATCGACCGGATGATCTCGATCGTTGAAGATCTGGAATCGATTACCAAACTTGAATCGGGCGAATTAACCTTGAACCTTGTCAATTTCGACATGGTAAAGTTAACAGAAGACGTGTTCGAGCTGGCACAAATGCTTGCAAATGAGCGGAATATTACCCTTCAATTCATTACGAAAACGGATAAGCCTGTGATGGTGAATGCCGACAAAAAACGGATCATGGAAGTGATGAACAACCTGGTTGGCAACGGCATCAAATACGGAAAAAAACGAGGACACGTTAAAGTTGGATTCTACGATTTGCACGAAACCGTTCTGATAGAAGTCAGCGACAATGGCATTGGAATGGATAAAAGTGATTTGCCCCGCGTCTTCGAACGCTTTTACCGGGTCGATAAATCAAGGTCGCGAGAACAGGGAGGAACCGGGCTTGGTTTATCAATCGTGAAGCACATCATCGAAGCACACGACCAAACAATCAATGTAAAAAGCATTGCCGACAAGGGAACCACCTTCACATTCACGCTCGAAAAAGCCAAATAGACGGCAAGATTTATTTGCTTTAAAACACCTTCTGTCTCCTGAATACAAATAAATGAACCATAAACACGTTAGTCTCAAATGAAATTGCTAATTTTCAGGCGTTTTTCAAACAAGCCACCTGGAGTGCAGACACTTTTAAATTCTAAATCAAATTTACTATGAGCGACAGTCAATATAAAATTTTGCTGGTTGATGACGAAGTTGATATTCTGGAGTTTATCAGTTATAACCTGGAAAAAGAAGGATACAAAGTTTACACTGCACAGAATGGCGCTGAAGCAATCAAGGTTGCCGAGCGCACACTTCCCGACCTGATTATTCTTGATGTAATGATGCCTGAAATGGATGGAATTGCCGCCTGCGAAGAAATCAGGAGAATTCCAACACTGAAGCACACCATGATTGCTTTTCTGACTGCCCGCGGTGAGGATTACTCGCAGATAGCCGGTTTCGAAGCTGGCGCCGACGATTATATCACGAAACCAATCCGTCCGAAAGTACTGGTTAGTAGGGTAAAAGCACTCCTGAAAAGAACATCGGGCGTTGGCGAACCTCTGGCACCTGTTGTTGACAACAGTCATACCGTCACTGTCGGAACTCTGGTAATCGACAAGGAACGTTACCTGATCGTTCAGGATGGTAAGGAAATGGTTTTGCCACGCAAAGAATTCGAATTGCTTTCGTTGCTGGTTTCCAAACCCGGAAAAGTATTTACCCGCGAAGAAATATATTATTCGGTTTGGGGCGACAATGTGGTGGTTGGAGACCGTACCATCGACGTTCATATCCGCAAACTTCGCGAAAAAATCGGCAACGATCACATCAAAACCCTCAAAGGTATCGGTTATAAATTTGTTGAATAACTCCTTACAAAAGGACTGCTTATACTGCTTCTTCAGGGAAGCCTAAAAGCCGGACAAAAAACTGTAAAAAGAATTTTGACCGGCTTTTTTATGATCACATGGAATTCTTGCGGGGAACACAAAGCAAGTCTGACGAAATTTTTAAAAACCTTACTTTTCTATTGACACCTTAGTAAACTGGTAATAACCCCATAGCCAACCTTATCTACCTTATAACTACAAGTTTATTTTCGTTGATGAACTTTCCTGAACTATCGGAAATAATCGTTGCCAGTTCGATTTCTGAAAGAGTTGGTGCTCTTGACACAAGAAATAAGGTAAATAAGGTTAAGGTTTCGGGGCTGATCTGAGTTACTAAGGTTCTGAAAAAAACACAAAAAATCATGTGCTCCTAGCTGCTCGCTTTTTTATTTTCGTTCCTTGTCTTTAATCGGCAAATTCTCATTAAAATCTCCTAAGTCAAAATCGTCTTGTAGGTTACCTTTGAAGATTGAGATGAGGTTTTCTTTCTTTGTCATCTTCTCACTGTCTAAATATTCTTCAATAACATATCCGCCAATATCCATTTTGTATATTTTTTTCATTACGGAATAATCCTCATTACTTTCAAACTCAAAGTTTAAACGGGCACTTAGTTCTGCAGCTAACAAGCTGATAAGTTGATACTCTGACAGATATTTTTTCAATAACACATATAATACACTTAGTTTCTTTCCTGTCCTAATATACTCAATGTAATACAACAAAGTAGGTATTAAGCTACGCAATATATATTCTGCTCTGTTTAATTTATACGAATTAATTGCATAATGTAAATCCCCTCCATCCTTCAGATATAGAGCCAAATTCAGTAATTTATACTCAATGGTTTTGCTTTTGAATTCGCTTGACAAACAGTCAAAATAAGTTTTACTTCCAATCCATTCATAATATTTATTTTCAATGGGTTCCATATGTTATTAATTATTACAAAGTCCAAAACTGATAGCACCCAACTTGTTTTTAAATATAGTTTCTTCTTTTATCGCTTGCTCGGGGGAGACATTTATTGGCATTATATGCAGAATTGAGTAGATGAAATTTTTAGCATATTTAGGGTCAGACTCTATTAATGCTTTTAGTGAGACATTGTTTCCGTGTCCATGAGTGTCGAAGTAAACAGTCCACCGCCCCCATATTCCTAACTTGTTATAAGTCGAGCCAATATAAATCTGCCCTGTTTTGTTATCAAGTATTGAATAAATGCAATTGACGGCAGACAACATTCGTTTCCATACCGGATAAGCATTGTTTATAATATCTCTTAGTTGTGAGTATTTTAGTATTACATTAGGGTATCCGGGAAAAGCATTGTCGAAACCTGGCGTGATTTCAACGATTTCTTTCTCGTTATGCATTCCTTGGCACCAGGCAATAGTTCCTTTTCCCCAATCAATAATTACTCTTTCTTTCAGATTTTTAAATCCCTCAACCTCAGTCATCATGTAATAATACGCAGAATGTCGATCGGTTGTGATTGTTTCTTCAATCCTGTACACTCCGAGAAAACGAGAAAGTGTCCCTTCCTCTCCAAGAAACGAAACAATATATTCTGCTCCTTTAAATTTATCATCGGATTGTTCAGCCTGATATTCCAAAAATAGTTCTGGTTGCTCCCTATATATGTCATAAACAGATTTTATATATGGGACTCCTCTTATAACCTTTGCTTCTCTTTTATCTTTATGTCTAACTAATACTATTTTGTCGTCTTTTTTTAAGCCTCGATTATAAAGAAGTTCTTGAATTGTCATTTTCTTTTCCATGTGTGAGTTCGTTTTCGATAGTTTGTCAAATTCTTTGCTCAGTTGGTCCTTTTTACAGTGGCAGCATAACATATAACTCCTACCAAAAGTATATTATAAATTTGATTATCCATTATTTTAAGCATATTTATGTTGATTATTTTAGCGTTGGTTGACTGATATTTCTGAACTTCAACATAGTCATCCTTCTCATTAAAGCTTTTGAAATTCGGGAACTAAATTTTTCTATATTTGTACCTTTTAAAAATTACGGCTATAATTTCGGTTTCGATGAGCAATAAATTTCAGGTTTACAAACAGTTAGACCTATCTCAAATCAATAAAGATGTATTGAAAAGATGGGAAGAAGACGATACATTTCACAAAAGTATTTCGACACGCGAAGGACATCCGACCTTTGTATTTTACGAAGGACCGCCATCTGCAAACGGAATGCCCGGCATTCACCATGTGATGGCACGCGCCATTAAAGACACTTTCTGCCGCTACAAAACCATGAAAGGTTTCCGTGTACACCGCAAAGCCGGATGGGACACGCACGGTCTTCCGGTGGAACTGAGTGTGGAAAAATTACTCGGAATAACCAAAGACGACATTGGCAAAAAAATCAGCATCGAAGATTACAATGCAGCCTGCCGCAAAGAAGTAATGAAATATACCCGCGAGTGGGAAGAACTCACTCGCCAAATGGGCTACTGGGTAAATATGGACAATCCTTATGTAACCTACGATAGCCGCTACATCGAAACCGTCTGGTGGTTGCTGAAACAGCTTTTCGAAAAAAATCTGATATACAAAGGCTACACCATTCAGCCATTTTCGCCTGCCGCCGGAACCGGCCTCAGCTCTCACGAACTGAACCAGCCCGGATGTTACCGCGATGTGAAAGACACGACTGCCATCGCCCAGTTTAAAGCCATCAGGAACGAAAAATCAGAATTTCTGTTCAGCAACATCGAAACTGATTTGTATTTTATTGCCTGGACAACCACTCCATGGACATTACCATCGAACACCGCATTATGCGTTGGCCCAAAAATCAAATACCTGAAAGTACGAACTTTCAATCCATATACAGGCGAACCGGTCACACTTATTCTGGCGAAAAATTTGCTTTCGGCACATTTTGATCCGAAAAATGAAGAGATTCCTTTGGAAGATTATGCACAGGGCGACAAGAAAATACCATTCCGTATTCTTGGCGAATATTCAGGAACAGAACTTGAAGGTGTTAACTACGAACAACTTATCAATTGGGTAAAACCAAAAGGCGATGCTTTTCGGGTGATTACCGGAGATTTTGTAACCACCGAGGACGGAACCGGAATCGTACACATTGCGCCAACATTTGGTGCCGATGATGACCGGGTTGCCAAACAAAACGGAATTGTTCCGCTGATTGTTGACGACGTTGAGGGCAAACGTCAGCCACTGGTTGACCGCAACGGCCGTTTTTTCCTGATTGAAAACATGGACGCAAAGTTTGTTGCTGAATACGTGAACCTGCAAACTTATCCTGAATTTGCCGGTCGGTTTGTGAAAAATGAATACGACGAAAAGCTCACTGAAGACGATTCCACAGTGGACATCGACATTGCGGTGATGCTCAAAAAAGAGAACAAAGCATTTAAAGTTGAAAAACATGTTCACAGCTATCCGCATTGC
>JAUYEQ010000338.1 GCA_030691295.1 Bacteroidota bacterium | reverse complement strand
TTGGCAATATTACTACCGGTTGCGTATGCTCGCATTGTACGATTTTGTTAAAGGGGAAAGCCTGACTGCCGAATACGATAAAATTATTGAAAATTAAACGACATGTTCAAGAAAAAAAAATACCTGATTATTGCCAGCCTGATTGTTGTTTTAATTGTTGCGGCTGCATTCTTTATGGTTCAGATAAAACCTGAATCGGGAAAAACTTTCAAGGTAAAGAAGGGCAACCTGGAAACTGTAATTAATTGCAAGGGTGAAGTAAAAGGTGAGAAATACACGGAGATCAATCTCCCTGATGAAATTTGTGACCGTGAATTGCGCGTTTATCAGTTGAAAATTGTGGACCTGGTTCTGGAAGGTAAAGAGGTAAAAAAGGGCGACTATATTGCCAAGATTGACGAAAGCCTGCTCGCGACCCAGATGCGTAACCAAATGCAGGACATGGAAAAGATGGTTTCAGACCTTCGGAATGCGATGCTCGACTCAACAGTAAACCTTTCAAAAAAGCGTGAATCCATCACCAATGCAAAACTTGACCTTGAATACCTGAAGATCGACCTGGAGCAATCGAAATACGAATCGGAAGCCTATCAGCGTAAAACCCAAATGAATTTTCAAAAAGCAGAGTTGGAGGTCGAGAAAATAAGGAGGGATTATTTACTGGATAAAAACAGACTGAAAATTCAGGTTGGCCGTTATCAGTCGAGGGTAGCCGACTTCCAGTCAAGAATTGATAAATACCAGAAAGCGATTACTGCCACCACGATCAGGACTCATGAAGATGGCATCGTAATGTTTGCAAAAGACTGGTCAGGAAAAACTTACGGAAAAGACTCAGAGGTAAATATCTGGAATCCGTTGATTGCCACTTTGCCTGATATGTCGGTGGTGATTACTGAAGCTTACATTAAGGAAATAGACATTGCCAAGGTTCACCTAAACGATAGTGTAAGGATTACAATCGATGCACTTTCGGGCAGGGTTTTCGCCGGAACTGTAATCAAGATTGCAACCATTGGCGAAGATCACAAAGATTTTGATATGAAGGCCTTCAAGGTAATTATCAGGTACGAAAAATCGGACAAGGACCTTAAACCGGGCATGACCGCAAACAACGATATCATTGTGAGCAATTTAAAAGATAAACTGCTGGTTACGCGCCAGGCAATATTTTCAAAAAACGGAAAGCAAATTGTTTACCTGAAGAAGGGAGGGAATATTACAGAACAGGAAATTGAACTGATTGCCGAAAATGATTTATTTGGAGCAGTGGAGAATAGCTTGAATGAAGGAGATGTCTTATTACTATATCAGCCTGATGAATTTAAAATTGAAACTGAAAAGGTTGCAAGTAGTCAATAAAAGTTAACAAATGTTTGAAACCAGCCACCAACTTTTTGTCATGGGTTTTTGTACTTTTGGCATCATCTAAAACCAAAACTAAACCAAAACCAACTCAATGAAATTCATCTTTATTGGTGTGTTCCTTCTCCTGAACATACTTTGCTATTCTTCCGAAAACACACTCACTGAAATTAAGGGTCTAAAGCCGGATTCCGTAGGGTTAAAAAACAATAGTGACATAATTCTTAATGTCAAAAAATCGACTGCACCAATAAAGATTGACGGGTTGATCAGCGAACCGGATTGGGAAAAAGCCGAAAAAGCTACCAACTTCAGGCTGGTACTTCCAGTTGATTCCGGTTATGCAAAATCCCCTTCAGAAGTGGTGATGACTTACGACGAAAAGGCATTTTATCTGGGAATAACCTTTTTTGATACTGTTCCGGGTAAACGGGTCATGGAATCCTTCCGTCGTGATTTTAATTTCGGCAACAACGACAATGTGCTGGTATTTTTCGACACTTTTCTCGATCAAACCAATGGTTTTTCTTTTGGGGCATCGGCTTCCGGCGCAAAATGGGATGGAACACAATCGAACGGTGGCGCTGTAAACCTGAACTGGGATTGCAAATGGGATTCCAAAACTATGCAATATCCCGATCGCTGGGTAACCGAAATGCGCATTCCTTTTCGGTCTGTCAGGTTTAAATCGGGTACCGACAAATGGTATGTAAATTTCAGCCGGCTCGATCTTAAAACCAACGAAAAGTCGGCATGGGCTCCTGTTCCGCGCCAGTTTGCAACTGCGAGCCTTGCATACACCGGCGTGCTGCAATGGGAAGAGCCACTTCCAAAATCAAAAATGATGTTTTCGGTTATACCCTACATTTTTGGGAGTGCAGCCAGAGATTTTGTAGCCGGAACAGCCACAGCTTACCGGAAAGATTTTGGGTTCGATGCCAAACTGGGAATTACTACTTCGATGAACCTTGATCTGACTTACAATCCCGATTTTTCGCAGGCTGAAGTTGATCAGCAGGTGACCAATCTCGTTAGGTTTGAATTATTTTTCCCGGAGAAACGGCAGTTTTTTCTTGAAAACAGCGACCTCTTTTCCAATTACGGATTTGGTTCGGTAACGCCATTTTTCTCCCGGAGAATTGGGCTTGATGCACCGGTTTTAGCAGGCACCCGTTTAAGTGGTAAAATCGGAAACGATTGGCGGTTAGGGCTTTTAAATATGCAAACCGAAAAAACAACGGATCAATTATCGCGAAATTTTATGGTAGTTTCGTTGCAACGCAAATTATTTTCCCGGTCGAATATCGGGATGATCCTGGTAAACAAGGAATACATGGACGAACCCGGAGCGCAGAATTTCAACCGCATTGCCGGGCTCGAT
>JAUYEQ010000332.1 GCA_030691295.1 Bacteroidota bacterium | reverse complement strand
ATCGAGCTTGACTGACCAGCAAATTTTAAGCGATTTTCCTTCTTTGCTGATGACAATCGTTCCTTCTTTTATGATTTTTAATGAATCGCCTCTATCCTTTAAGCTGCCAGATGGCAAATAAAATTTTAATGTTGAAAAAGTAATCAAATTTTCAGTTACAATACTTTTGGCTTTCATCGTATGTAATTGAGACTCAATTTTTGATTTGATAGCAGTGATATCATTTATTTTCCTCTCAGTAATTATTAGTGCATCATGCAGTTCAGGTAATCTCATGCGGTTTCGGAAATGTTGGGTTGACTTCAGTACCAAAGATATGATAAAATTAGTAGTTGATAGCACAATCATTAACAATGAGCCATTTGCCTTTTGTCAGGCGCCATTCAGTCATCCCTTTTTGTTTATACTCATTTCCTTGATATTGGAAAACATCATAGTACTTCTGCACTGCTATCGAATCTCCGACACTAATGGATAAGTTGCTGTATTCAATTACTTTATATCTACCATCAACTGCACCTTGTAACATTTCCCGAATTTCTGCTTTCCCGGTTAGCGAAGGCAATACACAAGCATCATTTCTGAATAAAGTTAAAACAGAATCAACCTGTCCGTCATTCATCCACTTGTTTATATTATCCTGGGCTTTTTCAATGGCTTTAATTGTTCTTTCAGCCTTTTGTGCTTTGCTGTCGGAGCATAAAATAAATGTTCCTAAGAAAATCACTGATAGTGTTACTGTTAAAATTGTAATCTTTTTCATTGGGTTTGTTTTTAAGTTAAACACTTCAAATACATATCTATAAAGTTGCCCGGGCCAATTGGAGACCATAAATCCAGTATTGCCAAACATGTTTGGCATACCTTCAGGTGTTTCATGAATGTTATAATCCAGAGCGGTAAAAATTAGCTTTAAAGTGTAACTCCTTGGAGCGACTTCACCGGATTCGATCCGCTGAAGGGTCCTCACACTTAAATTGCATTTTTCGACAAGTTCTTCCTGTGTAAAGCCTTTGGCTTTTCTGAGCTCAGCGATCTTTTTACCTAAATCTGGCTGGTTCATAATTCATTGAAATTTTGAGCAAGGTTATATATTAACTTAAAAACACTTCACGAAATATAGCGGTATTTAGCCCGACATTGGCCTGACATTCACCTGACATTTCATTAACTGCCTGATATTAATACAATTTATTCACAATTCAAAAAATAATTTGGGTGATGGTCAATCTCATTTTAACCTCTTATACAATGGTAGTGATGCCAATCCTGAAATGGTTTCTGCGGCCAAATCGCCTTCCGGGCTGAACGCCCATACAAATGTGGCTTTTAAAGGATGATCCGTGCGAATATTCTCAATTGCCCCAATGCAAAGTTGCTTGGTGATTCCTTTTCGGCGGTATTCATCCAAAACCAAAGCCGAGCAAAGGTAAACAGCGTCATAGCTGGCGTTCAGTGGGGTGCTTCAGTTCAAAAAGCTCTTTTTCTGAAATTTCAGACTTCAGAAACCGGTTCATTAAGTCAATGGTGGTTGGAATGAGTAAAACCCAGGCTACCGGACCATTCCCATCGTCATATTCTGAAACTGTTGCCGGATGGATTTTGTGTAATCGCTCCAGTACTTTCTGATTGACATCAAGCTGAGTGGGGTCGCTTTTAACGGCAAAAACTTCATCTGCCAGCAGAATCAGTCGTTCAAAATTGCTTATGGCCATGTTTCAGAATTGTTGTTTCTGTTAAACTTACTCAAGTTCGTTGATCCTGATCAAAATAAAGGTAATATTCTCACTATCCGATGTTTTAGCCAAACATTTCTCATTATTAATTGGCTATATTTTAATTAAAAACATTTTTCATCCTGAAAACGTAACAAAGCAAAACATTCACTAAAAAAACCGCAACATGAAAGACTGGTTAATTAATGCATGGCTTTGGCTGAAATTCAAGTTACTGAAAAATCATCAGAAGAAAGTGGATTTTGGAGTTCCAACATTTACAGAGGACTTCAATAATCCCACCTGGGAAATCTCTGACCGGAACCTGTATGCAGCAGATATGATTACGCTTAAAGACAATGTTCAGGTTAAAGACGGTAAACTTTTATTGCACGTAAAATACGAGAATAAAGAGTTCTTGAGCTGGTGGGGAACCGCAAAAAAGACCTGGTCGGTTGGCTACATTGAGTATAGAAACAATACTTTCCCCTATGGCATTTGGTCTGTCAAATGCAAATTACCCGACGACGAAGATGCCTGGCCTGCTATCTGGCTGCTTCGGGAACGACATCCGGAACCTGAAACAAAAATCGATTTTGGTAGCGCGCTGAAAATTGAAGAAAGTGTGTTATCTGTTCCGGGATGGACTGATCAAAGGATAGATTTTAACTGGTATGTCTGGTTAGACGAAACGATTATTGGATTCGTTGCCGGCATGGATAAGATCAACTTGCAAATAACAGTTGACCGGCCAATACCTGAAACTGAAGGCAGAAACGTTTTCATTTCGCCTGATCATATTATCCCTGAAGTTGACATCATGGAGATTATTCGTGGAAAAATCCAGCACACCATTCACTACGGATATTCCAACATCGTTTACAAAACTTCAGAATGGAATGTAAAACGCGGAAAACCTGACCCGAATAAGGAGTATGAGTTTTCGGTAGAAATAGCGAAATCGGGCTATAAATTCTACATCGACAGGGTATTGACAGGAGTAATATGCAATAAAAAAGCAATCACTGAAGCTGGCGCTTACCTGATTATAAATAATGCGAAACATGGTGGAATAACAAGTGGTAAAAATTCTGTTTTTGAAATTTCTGAAGTTAAATTTTATAAAAAGTCATCGTGAAGATATTCAAAATCCTATAAACTCTTAATCTCGCTTACCAGAGTTTGAAGGGTGTTTTTGGCATCGCCGAATAATAGGCGGGTTTTGGCGTCGAAGAACAATTCGTTTTCAATTCCGGCGTAACCTTTGCCACGACCACGTTTCATCACGATAATATTTTTCGCCTGGTGGGCATTTATAATGGGCATTCCCGCAATCGGACTGCCCGGATCGGTAATCGCAGCCGGATTGACCACATCGTTGGCGCCAATAACCATCACCACATCGGTATTGGGCATGTCGGGATTAATGCTATCCATTTCGAATAATTGGTTGTACGGCACATCGGCTTCGGCAAGCAAAACATTCATGTGTCCCGGCATTCGGCCAGCCACCGGATGAATGGCATAGCGCACATTTACGCCTTTTCCTGAAAGAATTACATCCAGTTCGTGGCAGGCGTGTTGGGCCTGTGCCACTGCCAGTCCGTAACCTGGAACAATCACCACACTTTTCGAATAGCTCAGTAAGATGGATGCATCGCTCATCGTGATTTCCTTCATGTCGCCAACCTGATCTTTTCCGGACGAAGCACCTCCGCCACCAAATGCGCCAATAATCACGTTCAGCAACGAGCGGTTCATGGCATTGCACATCAGAATGGTTAAAATCGTACCGGCCGCGCCAACCAGAATTCCTCCAAGAATCATTGCCTGATTGTTGTATATAAAACCAGCCATTGTTGCAGCGATTCCTGTTAAACTATTCAGTAGCGAAATTACAACAGGCATGTCGGCGCCTCCAATGGGCATCACGAACATCACCCCGTAAACCAACGAAACGGCCAGCAACAAATAAATCGCCCAGTTTAACTGTTCAGGAGTTTGTCCTGAAGTCATTATAAACACTGAAATTGCCACAATCACCAACAGCAGGAAGATATTTATATATTTCATCATTCCGGAGAAGATATCGCCCACTTTGCCGTCGAGTTTGCCGTAAGCAACCATACTTCCGCTAAAAGCAATGCTGCCAATCACCAAACCCAGGATAGTTACCAAAACTGACCCCAGATTGTTCATGTCGGCATTCGGAAATTCGAGCAATGCCACCAGCGCCGAAGCCGCACCTCCGGTCGCATTATAGAATGAAACCATCTGCGGCATGGCAGTCATTTTGATGCGAAGTGCCATGATCCATCCAATAACGGAGCCAACACCCAGCGCACCCAGGATAATGAAAATATTTGCGGGCGCAATGCCTCCGCCCTGCGCATTTTTATGAAACATAAGGGTAGTTACTATTGCCAGAAACATCCCGCCAGCAGCATAAATATTTCCTTTTCTGGCGGTTTCCGGGTGGCTCAATAATTTCAGTCCTATTACAAAAAACAGGGCGGCGAGCAAATAACTCAGTTCGAGTAAAGTTCCACCCAAGGTGAAATCAATGCCATATAAATTTCCGATTACCTGATCCATAGTTATTTCTTTTTCTTTTTAAACATTTCCAACATGCGGTCGGTCACCACAAAGCCACCCACCACGTTGAGCGTGGCGAAAATGATGGCAAAAATTCCAAGGATCAGTTCGAGCGAAAATTTAGAGGCATCGGAATGCCCGACCAGGATAATGCCGCCGATAATAATTACGCCACTGATGGCATTTGCTCCCGACATGAGCGGAGTGTGCAGCACCGAAGGCACGTGGGATATCACTTCGATGCCCAGAAAAACCGACAGCGCGATGATGAAAATTGCCTCTTTATAAGTAAAAAAGTAAACCAGTATTTGTTCCATGGGAATATTTTTATGATTCGATTACTGACTTAACGCGTTCGTTCAGGATTTCGCCGTTGCGGGTAATACAGGTTCCCCGAACAATATCGTCGTCTAAATTAAGATTCAGGCCACCTTCCGGAGTAATGATTAATTGTAGAAAGTTGAACAGATTTTTGCCGAACATTTTGCTGGCATCAACCGGCATTAGTGAAGGATAATTTGACTGTCCGATAATTTTTACTCCGTTGTAAATAACCGTTTCATTGTTTTTGCTGAATTCACAATTTCCGCCACTCGAAGCTGCCAGGTCGATAATGACCGATCCGGGTTTCATCTTTTCAACGGCTTCTTTGGGAATCAGCAACGGCGCTTTTCGTCCGGGAATCTGGGCGGTACAGATAATCACATCCGCTTTGGCAGCATGTTCGTTGATCACTTGTTGCTGTTTCCGCTTAAATTCTTCGGTTTGTTCCACCGCATAACCACCGGCGGCAGCATCTTCTTTGGCGCCTTCCACTTCCACAAATTTGGCCCCGAGGCTCATTACCTCTTCTTTTACAGCCGAACGCACATCAAAAGCCTGAACCTGCGCGCCAAGTTTTCGTGCAATGGCAATGGACTGAAGTCCGGCAACTCCGGCTCCAAGTATCAAAACGGTTGCCGGGCGAATGGTTCCGGCAGCGGTCATAAACATAGGGAAGAAATAAGGAAGCTCCGATGCTGCCTGCAAAACCGCTTTATAGCCCGAAACGGTGGCCATCGACGAAAGTACGTCCATAGCCTGTGCCCTTGAAGTTCGCGGGATGGAATCCATGCTAAAACTGGTGATTCCTTTTGCGAGAAATTTCTTTACCAACAGGGGATTTGACAGCGGATTGTACTGGCTCAACCAGATTTTGTCGCTTTTCAGCAAGTCGATCAATTCCGGATCGGGTTCACCAATCTGAACCAATAAATCGGCTTTTTGTAATACTTCTTCTCTTGAAAAAACTCCTGCACCAACATTTTTGTATGCTTTGTCGGACTGAAACGCTGCTGCACCAGCCTCCTTTTCGACATAAACTTCCACCTTTTGACGTACCAGGTTGGCAACAATTTCAGGTAAAAAAGCTACCCTTTGTTCGTTGCCGCTTTCTTTCAGAAGTCCTATAATCATTGGTTTGATTTTAAATGAATTGTATTCACAAAATAATGTAGTTTCAAACAAGTAATATCAGTAAAAGTTTAGCCGGCAGGCAGAGCAGATTGATTCTGAAGCAGTCTTTTTTGAAGCACAATCTGGCATAAGGGTGTACGACAAAATTCCCTTTTTATAAAAAAAGGCTATACTTTTGTAAATCAAGCAAAAAATACAAACAAGTATAACCTTTAACTCCGAAGAGTATGACAACAAAATTAAATGAAATAATTGCGATATTCTCAGAATCG
>JAUYEQ010000328.1 GCA_030691295.1 Bacteroidota bacterium | reverse complement strand
CCCGAAAATAGGCCTATCCTGAAGCAAACCACAAAAATTCAATTAAAAACACTACATCGACTACATCAAGTGAACCCAGAAGGGAAACTGAATTTGGTAATCGCTCAATTTAGGTAATATATACCTCATTTTCCTCTACGTTCTCAGTTACACATTAACGTTGGCCGCAAGGGTTGTATTTTTATCAGTACTTCCCAAATGTTAAACTTTTAATGGAAAACATTGTCCTATTCAAATCATTCAATTAATTTTTCGGGGTATGGAATTATTTAACGAAAACAGCAAACTCGCATCAGTCATTCTGAAAGATCATTCATTGTTGCCGGTAATCAACCGACTTGGAATTCAACTTGGTTTTGGCGACAAAACCATCAGGGATATTTGTGCGGAAAAGAGAATTGACCTCAATTTTTTCGTTGAAACAATCAATGTATTTCATTACGAGGCCTATTTTCCGGAAAAACGACTGCTCGACTTTCCCGTTTCTATGGTAATTGATTACCTGATCAAAACACACCGGTATTACATAGATTACCTGATTCCGGAAAATGACCGGTTGATTGAGCTTTTTCTGTTGGCGAGTCCCGATGAAAGCACCGACAATGGTCTGGTTCGGAAGTTCTATGCCAAATTCAAGGAGGAATTCGTGATTCATATCAATTTCGAAGAACGCGAGATGTTTCCATATATTCTTGAGTTAAATGCAGTCATTACAAATCCGGAAATCAGGAATCAGTTTACAAAAAAATACCCTGATTTTTCAATCACCAGTTTCGAAAAGGAACATTCGCAGATGGACGACAAGACGGATGACCTTAAAAATATAATCATCAAATATTTACCCCCCAATTACGATCAAAATCGTGGAAATGCATTTCTGGCAAACTTATTCATGTTCGAAAAAGACTTGAAAAACCATTCGCGGATCGAAGATCACATTTTAATTCCCAAGGTAAAACAGCTCGAAAAGTTACTGGAAAGCCATGAATAGCAACCCAAACAGATCCATTGTGGTGATCAGTACTTCTGACATTGTATTGGCAGGACTTACCGAAATACTGAAAGGCAGCCTTGCGGGCGAAGTTATTGTGCTTCAACGTGGCGATGAGATCATTGATTATCCTCAGCTAAACGGAAGTATTCTGGTAATTGCCACCGCCGAAGAATTTGAAAAAAGTGGAACATTTATCCGGCAAATTCTTTCTTCAGCAGGAACTGTTCAGTTTCTAAAACTCCAACTTGATACAAATTCGACCCATTCAAATCAAACGATTAATCTTTTCGATGCACCATCGCTGATTTGTTACAAGGTAAATGAAATTCTGAACTCCTTCCTTGCAAACAATATAAAAGAAACGGACACGGAACTTACCAAACGTGAAATAGAAGTTCTGCAACTCATCACAAAAGGCTATTCAAACAAGGAAATCGCCGATCATTTGTTCGTGAGCACCCACACAGTGATCTCCCACCGCAAAAACATCTCGGAAAAAACAGGTATCAAATCCGCTTCAGGAATGACCATGTACGCCATCCTGAAAAAAATTATTGATGTTGGCGACATAAATCAGGATGAACTGATTTAATTGAACAAAGTGAAATAAAATATCTTTTGGCCCCGGATTACAATCGGTGCATTAAATAAATGAAATTGCATATATTTGATTTATGAATACAAAGGAACAATACACCGTCAACCTTATTAAATCGAAGATTAGAAAAAAAAATTCGAATGCAGAGGTCATTTTGTTTGGTTCACATGCAAGAGGAGAAGCTAAAATTGACTCAGATTGGGATATCTTAATCTTATTAGACACCTTGAATGTTACCCGTAAAACGGAAAAAGAATATCGGGAAGAACTATTTGACGTTGAACTGGAAATCGGTGAGCCTATCTCAACTTTCGTGTATTCGAAAAATGACTGGGAAGCCAGACATTCAATAACTCCTTTATATAAAAGCATTAAACGAGACGGGATTGTTATCCAATGAAAGAAGCAAAAGAAGACTATATAAATTACCGCATTTCAAAATCAGCAGAAATATTTGACGATGCAATATTGCTTGCAAATAACGATCGTTGGAATTCGTGTATCAACCGGCTTTATTATTCAAGCTATTATTTGGTAAGTGCGCTTCTTTTTAAAAATAACATCAATGCTGAAACCCACAATGGCGTAAAAACTCAGTTTTTTCTGAATTTTGTAAAAGAAGGAATTGTGGACAAGGAACATGGTAAGCTGTATTCACATCTTTTCGACTGGAGGCAGGAAACAGATTATGCTGACTTTATTGATTATGATGAAGATACTGCAAAACCTTTGCTTCAGGAAGTTAATGATCTGAATGAAAGATTGAAAGATTTAATCATTAAATAGCTTTGCGGAGTACTTTTAGTTTTTGAGCACACACCGTAATTTTCAACCGCAAAAAAATCTCAAAAAAAAACAGGTATTAAATCCGCTTCAGGAATGACCATGTACGCCATCCTGAAAAAAATCATTGACGTTGGCGATATAAATCAGGGTGAACTGATTTAAACTGAACGTTGGAATACTTGCCGGTTTTCTATACTTTTGCCTACCCAATTTTTATTCAGTCCAAAAATCATCTGCCTGCAGAAACTGGGTTAAACCCATAAGTTTAAATCGCCATCAAGACCAATGAAGCAAACTTTGAATTTGAAACAAGAGCATCCTATGAAACGTGTTGTGATAGGTCTTTCAGGAGGTGTTGATTCGAGTGTTGCAGCCTATTTACTTAAACAACAAGGTTATGACGTTGTTGCTTTGTTCATGGTGAACTGGCACGACCGCACCGGAACCATTACATCCCGCTGCACCTGGGAAGACGATGCCATGATTGCTGAAATGGTGGCAAAAAAACTTGAAATTCCATTCCATATTGTTGACCTCAGCGTAGATTATAAAAAGCGTGTGGTCGATTACATGTTTGCCGAATACAGCAAGGGACGAACTCCAAATCCCGATGTACTTTGCAACCGCGAAATCAAATTTGATATTTTTCTGGACGAATGCCTGAAATACCATGCCGACTCTGTGGCAACCGGCCACTATTGCCGGAAAGCGGAATTTGAAAAAGATGGACAGACCATTCATCAATTGCTCGCCGGAAAAGACGACAACAAAGATCAAAGCTATTTTCTATGTCAGTTGAACCAGTATCAGCTATCGAAAGCCATGTTTCCAATCGGGCATCTGGAAAAACCTGAAGTGCGTGAAATTGCCCGTCATGCCAATCTCCCTAGTGCCGAGCGCAAAGATTCGCAGGGAATTTGCTTTGTCGGCAAAGTGGATCTGCCCACCTTCCTTCAGCAACAATTGGAACCAAAAACCGGCAATGTGATTGAAATTCCGGCTGAATTTATTGTCAGGAAAAAGAATGTTGAAAAATCCGAAGAAAACTTCCGAAAACTTTGTTCGGCATTTCCTTATAAACCATGGAACGGTGCGGTCATCGGCGAACACCGTGGCGCCCATTACTACACCGTTGGCCAACGCAAAGGACTCAACATTGGCGGCCACCAGGATCCGCTTTTTGTTTTGGGAACCGATGTAAACCGCAATATTTTGTATGTTGGCGAAGGAACCGAACATCCGGGATTGTACCGTCCCGGACTTTTTATCCCGAACGAAGAAATTCACTGGATACGAACTGATTTGGTCATGAACCCAGGAGAACGCAGGAGATACGACCTCCGCATCCGTTACCGCCAGCCACTTGAAAAGGCGACCATGTACCAACGCGAAGATGGCATGTACATTCTTTTTGATGAAGAACAGCGTGGAATTACTTCCGGCCAGTTTGCCGCCTGGTACGAAGGCGACGAATTGATCGGATCGGGTGTAATTGCATAAAAGAGGCAGAAGTTCACAGGCAGAAGTTTGATAGATAGATTGCTTATGAACGTCTGCCTTTTTACTTCTGCCTTTTTAGCTTACCTTTAGCACACTAAAAAAAATTACATGATCAGATCAATGACAGGATTTGGAAAAACCGAATTCGAAGTAGGAAACAAAAAAATTACCCTCGAAATTAAGTCGCTCAACAGCAAACAACTCGATATCAATACCCGGATTCCGGCGATGTACCGCGAAAAAGACATTGAAATCCGTCGGCTGATGTCCGAAATGCTCACCCGTGGCAAAGTTGATTTTGCACTTTATCTCGACAACTTGGGAGCAGAAAGTACTTCCAGAATCAATGCAGCAATTGTAAAGGATTATTACCGTCAGCTCAGCGATGTTTATCAGGAACTGGGGCTCGAAGTGAATGGATCCATTATGGAGAGCATTTTGCGTTTACCCGAAACCGTAAAAATGGTGTACGACGAACTCGACGAATCTGAATGGCTTGTAGTTCGTGAAAACCTGATCAAAACCCTCGAAGAACTCAATAAATTCCGTGATCAGGAAGGGCTGGCACTTAAAACCGACATTGTAGCCAATATCGCCAACATTCTGGATTTGCTGAAACAAGTTGAACCGTTCGAAAATCAGCGGATGGAAAATGTAAAGACTAAAATAAAAGACAGTTTGGATGCATTGCAACTGAATGGCAATGTTGACAAAAACCGTTTCGAGCAGGAGCTGATTTATTACATGGAAAAACTCGACATCAACGAGGAAAAAGTGCGCCTGACCAACCATTGCAGCTATTTTTCCGAAACCATGATGGATGAATCAGAACCTTCAGGAAGGAAACTGGGTTTTATTGCTCAGGAAATAGGCCGCGAAATCAACACATTAGGTTCGAAAGCCAACGAAAGCAACCTTCAGCGTATTGTTGTCCAGATGAAAGACAATCTGGAAAAAATTAAAGAACAGGTTTTGAACGTATTATAAAAGTTCTTTTATGATATCTGAAAACAAATATATACAGGAACTTAAAGCCAATTTAAGCAAAATAGACCCTTATCTGGTTTTATTATTTGGATCGTATGCCTATGGCACACCTGACCCGGATAGCGATTTGGATGTATTTGTTGTTCTGAACGACCAAAGTATGCCGGTCACTTTTAAAGAAAAACAGGATTTATACCTAAAAGTCGCCCAATTCACACGCCCTGTTGCCAAACAGATACCCATTGATTTGATGGTGTTTACAATTCCAATGTTCGAACAGTTCAAACTGGCTAACACCAGCTTTTCAGAAGAAATACTCACTAAAGGGGTCGTGATATATGAAAGCAAACACGAAGCAATGGTTTGAATTTGCGCAAACCGATATACGTAGTTGCGAAAATAACCTGAATGATGAATTTGTAACCAATGTGGTTGCTTTTCACTCACAACAGGCGGTCGAAAAAGCGTTCAAAGCCCTGATCGAAGAAAAAGGAATTCGGATGTCGCGCATTCATAACCTAACACGATTGTATGCGTTGACCGAAACTTTCCTGATTTCAACGATTGATGAAACAGAACTTGAAATGCTGGATAATGTGTACACTAGTTCACGATATCCCGGAGAAATCGGTCTGCTTTCAACTGGTAAACCAACTATGAAAGAAAGCAAAGAGCTTTATGACATTGCCCTGAAAATTTATTCGATTATTCTTCGGTCTATAGAATCAGGGAAAAAATAGAATTATAATAAATTAAACACATGAACCCAGGAAAACTCATCATATTTTCAGCGCCATCAGGAGCAGGCAAAACGACCATTGTCCGCCATTTGCTCGACAAGGATTTAAACCTTGAATTCTCCATCTCGGCCACCAGTCGCGGAATGCGGCACACCGAAACCGACGGGAAAGATTACTATTTTCTTACTCCGGAAGAATTCAGGAAGAAAATCGAAAACAATGAATTTCTGGAATGGGAAGAAGTTTATGCCGGAACCTATTACGGAACGCTGAAATCAGAAGTTGAACGAATACGAAACAACGGAAAAAACGTCGTTTTCGATGTGGATGTGGTTGGCGGTTGCAACATCAAAAAATATTACGGCGATGAAGCTTTGGCTGTGTTTGTTCAGCCTCCTTCGGTTAAAGAATTGCGTAACCGGTTGGTTTCAAGATCGACCGATTCTTTGGAAGTAATTGAAAAACGGATTGCCAAAGCCGGGTACGAATTGACTTTTGCCAGCCAGTTCGACTGCATCATCATAAACGAATACCTGGATAAAGCTTTTGCAGATGCAGAAAAGTGTATCCGTGAATTTATTGCCAGTAGCAAGCAGCAAGCCGCCAGAAGCTGACATTCAATGCAAACCTGTTATTAGAAACCAAAATCATGATAAAAACCGGACTCTACTTTGGCTCATTCAACCCGATACATGTTGGGCACATGGCCATTGCCAACTTTATGGTCGAATACACCGAAATCGACCAGCTGTGGTTTGTGGTGAGTCCGCAAAATCCGTTGAAAAAGAAAAAAACACTGTTGGACGATTATCAGCGCTTAGAGCTGGTAAACCGTGCAATCGGTGATGATCTTCGTTTTCGTGCCTCAAAGGTGGAATTCAATTTGCCCAAACCTTCGTACACGATCGACACGCTTGCATATATGAGCGAAAAATATCCGACACACCAGTTCTTTATCCTGATGGGTACCGACAATCTGGAGAACATTCACAAATGGAAAAATGCCGATGTTCTGCTTGAAAATTACGACATCATCGTATATCCGCGTCATGGTTTTAATCCTGAAAGTGCAAAAAAATATCCGCGCGTTCAGGTGGCCAATGCCCCGCTCATGGAAATATCTTCAACCTTCATCCGAAACTCCATCAAAGAAGGCAAAGATGTCCGCCATTTTATTCCTTACCGTACCTGGGATTATATGCAACAAATGAACTTTTACAAAAAGTAAATTTAAAATTATTCTTATGACACAAAATTCAAAAAATATTCTTTTGGTTTCAGGCTCAGAGCAAAACGTTGGTAAAACAAGCTTCATTCGCCGGGTGATTGCACACAATGCCAGTCACAAATTGGTCGCCATAAAAATCTCCCCTCATTTTCATGAACCAACCAGCGGATTGATTCCACTCCATATTACTGAAAACTACCGTATTTTCCAGGAAACCGATGCTTCCTTACCAAAAGACAGTTCACTGTTTCTTCAGGCCGGAGCCGAAAAGGTTTTCTATATTCAAACCACAGATGCTTTCCTGAAAGAAGCTTTCTTACTGGTTTCAGAACAATTTGATCCTGAACAAGCTGTAATTGTTGAATCAGCAGCTTTACGGAAAAAATTCGAACCTGCTTTTTTTATTTTTATTCAGAAAAAATTCGAAACGATCAAAACTGCTGCACTCAAAATGCAGGAAATGGCTGATGTTGTTGTTTTTTCCGACAGCGGACAATTCAGTTTGGATCCCACAGCCATAACTTTTGACCAGATCTGGAAAACGAAACAAGATGATTACTCTTGAACAAGCCATTGAAATTGCATTTTCGAAAGCAATTCTGCTAGAGACTGAAAATGTTGATTTTATGCAATCGGCGGATCGCATACTTGCTCAGGATGTATTCGCCGATGCCGATATGCCGCCTTTCAACAAATCGGCCATGGACGGTTATGCCTGCCGCCGTGGAGATTTGAATCTGGGACTTTCCGTTCTCGAAATTATTCCGGCAGGAAAAACACCAACTAAAACAATTGGTGCAGGTCAATGCAGCAAAATAATGACCGGGGCGCAGGTTCCTGAAGGTGCCGACACCGTTTTTATGGTGGAATATTCTGAAGAAATTTCCGCGGGAAAAATTCGTTTTACCGGAACAAATACCAATTCAAATATTTGCCTGAAAGGCGAAGACCTGAAAGAAGGTGATCTGGTTTTAAGTTCACAAACTCAGCTTAAACCGCAGCACATTGCCATGCTGGCTTCGGTCGGATGTGTTTCTCCGCTTGTTTATAAAAATCCGGAAGTGGGAATTATTTCAACAGGTTCCGAATTGGTCAATCCTGAAGAAACACCAGGACTTTCCCAGATTCGTAATTCAAACGGGCCCCAGCTTTTTTCGCAGGCAAAAACAAGTGGATTTCCGGTAAATTACTACGGAATTGTGCCCGACGATGAACAACTCACCAAACAAATCATTCAGAAATCGGTTAATGAAAGCAATGTGACCATCCTTTCAGGAGGAGTTTCTGTAGGCGATTTCGATTTTGTACCCAAAATTATTCTGGAGCTGGGCTTCGAAATTCATTTCAGCAAAATCAACATTAAACCAGGGCAACACACCACCTTCGCATCCAAAGGAAACAAATACATCATCGGACTGCCCGGAAACCCTGTTTCGTCGTTCATTCAATTCGAAGTTTTCGCCAAACCATTTCTCCGGAAACTGATGAATTACCAACAACCGGAATATTGCTTGCCAATGGCCATGAGCCATGATTTCAGCAGAAAAAAAACGGACAGGGAAGAATGTTTGCCGGTTCAGATAAACGATAAAAATGAAGTGAAGATGATTGCCTATCATGGCTCAGCGCATATTCACGCCTATCACCAGGCATTCGGGTACATTCCAATTCCAGCCGGAAAAACTGAAATCAAAAAAGGAGAAATTGTAGATGTTCGACCACTTTAACCGACAAATCAACTATTTGCGCATTTCGGTTACCGACCGCTGCAACCTTCGCTGCACTTATTGTATGCCGGAAGAAGGCATTCAACTACTTAATCGTGCCGATATTTTAAGCTTCGAGGAAATCGCAGATTTTACCCGAATGGCAGTTGAAAACGGAATTACCAAAGTTCGGCTGACTGGCGGTGAACCACTGGTTCGGAAAAATATCGTTGAACTGGTTGCAATGCTCGCCGCAATTGACGGATTGGAAGATTTGTCGATGACCACCAATGGAATTTTACTTTCGGAACATGCCGTTGATTTGAAAAAAGCAGGGCTGAACCGGATCAACATCAGCCTCGACACTGTGAACCCTGACAAATTTTGCCAGATCACCAGAAACGGTGAGTTGACGAAGGTTCTGGAAGGAATAGAAGCAGCCCGTAATGCCGGATTAGAACCAATCAAAATCAATTGTGTTTTGCTAGGGCAACCCGACGATGAATCACGAAAATTAAAACAGTTCTGCGAAAGCAGAGGGCTGAACCTTCGATTTATTCACCAGATGAATCTGAAAACCGGTGAATTCTCAACTGTAGAAGGTGGCGAAGGTGGAAACTGCAGCAAATGTAACCGTGTTCGTTTACTGGCAAACGGCGATATCAAACCCTGCCTGTTCAGCGACCTAAGTTACAATATCCGCAAACTGGGACATCAGGAAGCCTTGAACCTGACAATCGGCAATAAACCACGAAGTGGAACTTACAACCAATCGGGAGAATTTTACAATATTGGAGGATGAAAAAACTATCACATACAGACGAAAAAGGAAAGGCAAAAATGGTTGATGTCAGCCAGAAGCCCGATCAGGAGCGCGAAGCCGTGGCCAGTGGTTTTATCCGGCTTCAACCCGAAACGGTTGAATTGATCCGCCAAAACCAGATAAAAAAAGGCGATGTGCTGACGGTTGCAGAAATTGCCGGAATTCAGGGAGCCAAACGAACCGGCGAATTGATTCCGCTTTGTCACCCGCTGCAACTCTGGAAGATCGATGTAAAATGTACCCTTCGGGTAAATGGAGTATTGGCCGAATGTACAACGCTTTGTTTTGGGAAAACCGGTGTCGAAATGGAAGCGCTAACCGGTGTGAACGTGGCGCTGCTAACGGTTTACGACATGTGCAAAGCCGTGGATAAGGAAATGGTAATGGAAAATATCAGGTTAATCAGCAAAACAAAAAAAGGATAAAAGCCACCTTTCCGTTTCCCTGAAAGGGAAGGAATTGGACATTTGCCAGCAATAGGGAAGGACAAAGCACCAGATAATTTGCTAATAATATATTAACCTTAAATATTGAGAATATGAAACAGTTCATTAAGTTGTTCGCACTTTCATTCTGCTTGATATGGAACTCTCACGTTGTTTTAGCGCAGGACAGGGGAGAATCTGAAATAAGGCGATTAGAAAATATTGAAAGAGAATCAGTTTTAAAGGGAGATTCACTGGCACTATTTGACAAAATCTGGTCACCTAATATGGTTGTTAATACGCCGACAAATGTTGTGGGAACTATTGAAGAAACAAAAGCCCAATTTAGATCCGGTAATCTCAATTATTTATCATTTGAAAGGAACATTGAAAAAATTACTTTTAATGGTAGTGTCGCAGTTGTAATGGGAGGCGAAATAATTAAACCACAAGGTAAACAGATGAATGCAGGCAAAGTGGTAACAAGAAGGTTTACAAATGTCTGGAAGTATTCAAATAATAGTTGGAGTATAATAGCCCGGCAGGCAACAATTATTAAAGTTGAATAGCCTGAAAGCAATTTCAGTAACAAAGCAAGAAATCAAAAAACATTAGATCACGACACATGAATATCAAAATCCTTTCGGTCAACACTTCCACAAAAAAAGGAACGGTAAAAAAGCCGGTCGAATCCATTGAACTAACCGAAATTGGAGTCGTCGGTGATGCCCATTCAGGAAAATGGCACCGGCAGGTAAGTTTGCTGGCAACCGAAAGCATTGCGAAGTTCTCCGAAGAGGCTGGCCGGAAAATCAAATTCGGCGAATTTGCTGAAAACATTACCACAGAAGGGCTTTTACTGCACGAATGCAAACCACTCGACCGGTTTATGAATGAAGAAATTGAACTGGAAGTGACCCAGATCGGTAAAAAATGCCACGGCGACAATTGTTCTATTTTCCGCGAAATTGGCAACTGTGTGATGCCCAAAGAAGGAATTTTTGCAAGAGTAATCCGAAGTGGAAATTTGAAAGCTGGCGACAAACTGGACTATCTGCGGAAAGTAATCAACATCCACATTATCACCTTGAGCGACCGCGCCAGTGCAGGTGAATATGCCGATAAAAGTGGCCCCCAAATCAAACTCCTGGCCGAAACATTTCTGGCAGGAATCAATCGCGCAACTAAATTCACCAATCATCTCATTCCGGATGATCAGGAACAACTTACGCAACTCATTAAATCTGCCATTTCGCAACAGGTTGACGTCGTTCTCACCACCGGCGGCACTGGAATCGGACCACGCGATTTCACGCCGGAAACGGTTAGACCACTACTTGAAAAGGAAATCCCTGGAATCATGGAGCTGATCCGTGTCAAATACGGCATGGACAAACCGGCTGCGTTGCTTAGTCGAGGAATTGCGGGCGTTTCAGGAAATACATTGATTTACTGCCTGCCCGGAAGTGTAAAAGCTGTGACCGAATATTGCAATGAAATCCTACCCACCATCGAACATTCGATTTACATGATTGAAGGAATTGACAGCCATTAAAATCAAGATTATCCCCAGAGGGATAAAATATTTATAGAAAACGGATCAAACATACGGATATTCGACCCCGATGGGGTCGAACAGCTTACTAATCATTATTTCCTATAAATATATGACCTCCCTGAGGTCAATCAGAACCTTCATTAAGTTTTTCATCAGACCTTCCATGGTATTTACCCGATGCGGTTTTCTCCTGAAATTATTGGTTTAATGGCATCATAATTGATATTCAGCCAAATCTGAATATCATTTTCAGGCCGATTTTTATTGCTAATTTCACGTTCGATTTACTTCAAGCAAACAATATGAAAACAATTTTCAGCATCACTTTCCTTTTATTGAGCTTTACTGCGATGTCGCAAAATAAATTTACCACTGAATGGCAGCAAGTTGACTCACTTTCCAACCTTGGTCAATCGCAGTCAGCACTCGATATTGTGAATCGCATTTATGATCAAACCAAAGCCTCCAACCAGGCCGACCAGTTTGTGAAAGCGTCGTTGTACCGGATGAAACTGGAAGCCGATTTCCAGGAAGATTATCTTGAAAATAGCATCGAACGAACTCAACTTGAAGTTCAATCGGCAAAGGCTCCGGTGAAGCAAATTCTGCATTCAATTGTGGCCGAACTTTACTGGCGGTATTATCAAAATAACCGCTGGAAAATTCACGAACGCAGCGAAACATCCAACTTTCTTCAGGGAGATATCAAAACCTGGGATTTGAAAAAACTGGTTTCTGCCTGCATGGAAAACTATGCAGCATCGCTGTCGGATAAAGAGTTACTCGAAAATACCGCATTAAGCTCTTATTCCGAAATACTGATCAAACAAAAAGATTCGGAGAAGTTCAGGCCTACGTTATTCGATTTTCTGGCGCACCGGGCAATTGATTTTTATTCATCTTCAGATGCAGGACTTACAAAACCCGCAACTACTTTTTTAATGGACAACGCTGATTTCTTTGAAACTTCCACCCAATTTGCGGCGCAGAAAATCAGTTCACCTGATGCTTTTTCGTTTGAATTTCAGGCCTTGAAACTTTACCAGGAGGTTGTCAATCTGCATCTTTCAGACAAAGATCCGACAGCGTTGATTGATGTTGACTTGGAGCGGCTTTCGTTTGTTCAAGAAAAAAGTACGCTTCCCGAAAAGGACAGCCTTTACCTTGCGGCTTTGTATCAGTTGGAAAATAAATACCTGAATCATCCCTCCTCCAGCGAAGTCGCCTATCAAATTGCAGTTCAATTAAACAACGACGGAGATCGGGAAGTGATCCCGTTTAAAGGAGAACCAACTTCCAATCAGGTTATTTCAGAAAAAAATAAGTGGGGTAAAAAACAAGCGTTTGAAATTTGTCAGGCAGCTATAACCCGTTTCCCCGATAGTTTTGGTGCAATCAATTGCCGCTCGCTGATTGAAAGTATCAAACAACCGACCATGTCCATTACTATCGGATATGCGACGATTATTGGAAAACCCTCATTGGCTTTGGTGGAATTCAAAAATGTTTCCAAAGTTTACTTCCGCCTCCTGAAAATTGATCCCGAAACCAATCGTGAACGTCAGGTTGAAAATTCGGAAATCAGACTCGAAAAATTTCGCAATACTAAACCCGAAACAAGCTGGGAACAATCGCTTCCCGATGATGGAGATTACCGGAATCATTCCGCCGAATTAAAACTACCAGCCATGCAACGTGGCTACTACGTTCTTCTGGCAAGCAGCGATCCCGCATTTCCATCCAAATCCGCCATGGTAACAGCAAACAGTTTCTGGGCAAGCAACATGAGTTATATCAGCCGGAACGATAGCAAAGGGAACAACGAAATTGTGGTGTTGCATCGCGATTCTGGGTTACCACTTTCAGGCGTAAAAGTGCAGCAGTTTTACCGTGAATACAACTCCATTTCCCGTAAATATGATAATAAAGCCGGAGAAGTTTATGTAAGTGACAAATCAGGAATGGTAAGTATTCCTGCCAGAAGTGACAATCGGAGGCACAATCAGTTTTATCTGGTATTCAAATACAAGAATGATCACTTAATTACAGAAAGTTATTTTTCATCGTATTCCTTTCAGGAAAATGAGCCACCGGCCTTTGTTCAGACCCAGTTTTTTACCGATAGAGCCATTTACCGTCCGGGACAAACGATCTATTTCAAGGGAATTGTGCTGGAACGAAAAGGTGACGATGTGAAAATAAAGACGAAGTACAAGACTGAAGTTACTTTCACTGATGCAAATGGACAGGCAGTTTCAAAACTAAACCTAACGACCAACGATTTTGGCTCATTCGCCGGAAGTTTCACTGCTCCTCAAGGCGCATTAACCGGAACGATGAATATTAATTGCCAATCAGGTGGAGTTTCGGTTCGCGTTGAAGAATACAAACGACCCAAATTTGAAGTCACATTTGAACCTGTAAAAGGATCGTACAAACTGGGCGAAATGGTTACAGCCAAAGGAAAAGCAATGGCTTACGCCGGAAGTACGGTTTCCGATGCCAAAGTGAATTACAGGGTGGTTCGGCGGGCTCATTTCCAATTTTACTGGTGGAACTGGCGCGGTATGCCAAGGTCAGCAGAAATGGAAATTACCAATGGAGAAACTGTTACTGGAAGCGACGGATCATTTTCGGTTACCTTCAAGGCAATTCCCGATCTTTCGCTTGACCGCAAAAGCAATCCGGTATTTTCTTATACCATTTATGGCGATGTGGCCGACGTCAATGGTGAAAGCCACAGCGCTGAAACTGCTGTTTCGGTTGGATACAAGGCGCTCCTGATAAAAACTGATTTGGCGGATGATGTCAACCTTGAAAAAGGCTTTCAATTTTCACTTTCCACAACCAACCTGAACGGCGAAAAAGAAGCCGCTTCAGGAAACATTACAATTTCGAAACTCCGGAAACCGAATCAGTTGCTTTATTCCCGCAAGTGGGAACGTCCGGATAAGTTTACAATGACAAAAAAGGAATTCGAAAAGGAATTTCCGGGCGAAGTCTATAACGACGAAGACGATGTAACCACCTGGGCAAAAGAAAGTACCGTGTTTTCGGCCAGCTTCAGCACACCGGCAGATTCGCTTTTCAGGCCTGAAAACGGCATACAGCCAGGCATGTATGTGATTGAAATTAAGTCCAAAGATGCTTTCGGAGAAGAGGTTGTGTATCAAAAATATTTCAACGCATTTCAGCCGAAATCTGTCAAAACCGAGGCTGTTTCGCCTTTTACATTTACCCTGTTAACACCAACTGCCGAACCGGGGCAGAATGCTCAGTTTCTAATTTCCACACCACTTAAAAAAGCTACCATTATTTATGAAATTGTTCTGAAGGACAAGGTTATAAGCCGTACATTTCTCATCCTAAATAAGGAACAGAAGCTTATTAGTGTTCCAGTAAAAGAAGAATATCGTGGCAATTTCTCTATCAATCTGGCGATGGTGAAAAACAACCGTTCTTTCATGGAAAGCAGGGCAATCACCGTTCCGTACACCAATAAAAAACTGGATATCCAGTTCGCTACTTTCCGGAACAAGTTGCTGCCCGGACAGGAAGAAGAATGGCAGATTACCCTGTGCGACAGCAAGGGAGAAAAAGCCGTTGCCGAAATGCTTGCCGGAATGTACGATGCTTCGCTCGACGCGTTTGTTCCGCACGACTGGTCGTTTAATATTTTCAACTCCTACTACGGAACACGGCCATGGACCGACAATCAATGTTTCGGTATCAAAACCGGCGACCAGTTCAATTATCCTGAAATGCTTTTCCAACCAGTATCGCGCGAGTACGACCAATTGAACTGGTTTGGCTTTGACAATGGACATTCAGGAGGTAGAATACGAATGATGAAAAGTGGCAGTATGATGATTAGGGGAGTAAGTTCAGAAATGCAAATGTTTGCAATGGCCGATGAAGCGGAAGTCAGTGATGTCAAGATGGAGCTAATGAGTTCTGTTACAGGCGCTATATCTATCGAAGAAAACACACCGGTTCAAAAACCAGCAGAATCGCAACCCATCCAAATCCGCAAAAACCTGAACGAAACCGCCTTTTTCTTCCCGCAATTGGCTACCAACGAAAACGGCGAAGTTGTCATCAAATTTAAAGCTCCTGAAGCCCTGACCCGCTGGAAAATAATGGGTTTGGCACACACCAAAGATCTGAAATACGGACAGGTCGAAAAAACACTGGTCACACAGAAAGACCTGATGATTTTCACCAACGCTCCACGTTTTATGCGCGAAGGCGATACGATGGAATTCGCAGCTAAAATCTCGAACATCAGCGACCGCGATCTTTCGGGAACTGCCGAATTGCATTTCTTCGACGCGCTGACCATGAAACCAATTGACAACCTGTTGGGTTTGAAACAGGCAAGTATTGCGTTCAAAGTCAATAAAGGAATCAGTTCGCCGGTAAGCTGGAAAATCAGTATTCCTGAAGGTTTGCAAGCGGTCGTTTATCGCATTACTGCCAGTTCAGGCACTTTCAGCGATGGCGAAGAAGCCGCAATTCCTGTTTTGACCAACCGGATGCTGGTCACCGAATCGATGCCGCTGCCGGTGAACGGAATGCAGCAAAAGAACTTCAACTTCGATAAACTCATCAATTCCGGAAAGGCTGGCTCAACGCTGAAAAATTACAGGCTTACGCTCGAATATACTTCGAACCCGGCCTGGTATGCCGTGCAGGCGTTGCCTTACCTGATGGAATATCCGTACGATTGTGCCGAACAGCTTTTCAGCCGGTATTACGCCAACAGTCTGGCAACCCATATTGCCAACAGCGATCCGAAAATTAAAAGCGTGTTCGAAACCTGGAAAAACATTTCTCCGGATGTGCTGAAATCGAACCTTGAAAAAAACGAGGAATTGAAATCGGTGCTGCTTCAGGAAAGTCCATGGGTGCGACAGGCAATCAGCGAAAGTGAACGCAAACAGCGCATCGGTTTGCTTTTCGACTTGAACCGGATGTCTTCGGAACAATCTTCTGCCATGAAAAAACTGCGTGACATGCAGAATCCAAATGGCGGCTGGCCCTGGTTCGCCGGAATGCCCGAAAGCCGC
>JAUYEQ010000321.1 GCA_030691295.1 Bacteroidota bacterium | reverse complement strand
TTTCTTTTCCTTGTGCGCAATTCGTGTAATTTCTTTGGCAATATCCTCAGGCGAAAGAATAAAATCGATGCATCCGCTTGCTATTGCACTTTCCGGCATGTCGGGCTGTTTGGCAGTTTTCGGCTTTTGAGCGATGGTAATGCCCCCCACTTCTTTTATGCCGCAAAGTGCGTCTGCACCATCTCCATCATAGCCTGAAACTATTACTGCCACCAATTTGCCGTCCCAGTTCTCGGTGAGGGAACGCATAAAAACATTTATCACATCGGGCCATCCCCATGGTTTTGAGATCGGCTTCAGACGAAACTCGCCATTAAGAACATGCAAATCGCGCTTTTCTGGAATGATAAAAACGTGATTGGGTACGATGTCTAATTTCTCTGTGATTAGTTCAACGGGCATATCGGTATAACGGGGTAGAATTTCGTGAAGCAAGGTGGCCACCTGTCTCAGGTGATTGACGATTACTATTGCAGCACCCATGTCGGATGGTAAATTTTTCAGTAAACGGATATATGCATCCAGCCCTCCGGCAGAACCGCCCACGCATACAATTGGAAAGTCTTTTGCCGAGTTCACGGTTTTCATATTTTAGTTCGTTTCCATCCCGGAATCGTATTCTCCAAGACGTGCTGCATAGTTGCATTCGGCCCGGTGATAAAGTGCTTTTTGTGCCTCCCGAACATTTGCGTCCAGTCCCAGCCATGTTTCCAAAGCTGGTTGCTGAAGGGCCCGGCCATAAGAAAAGGATAACTCCCAGGGCAATTTTGATTTGAACAGACTATTCATTGCATTTAAACGTGCTGAGGCCAGTTCTGCCGATTGTCCACCCGACAAAAACGTAATTCCGGTGACTGCCGCAGGGACTGACCGCATCAGGCATTTGACGGTAGCATCGGCTACTTCATTGTTTAATTTCTGTATTGAACAGCTTAAACCGGGTACAACCATATTTGGTTTTAGGATGATGCCTTCAGGCAAAACTCCTTGAAGGTATAATTGGTTGAAAACTGTCCGGAGCACTTCTTCTGTAACTGCGAAGCATCGCTCCATGGTATGGTCGCCGTCCATCAGTACTTCTGGCTCAACAATCGGAACCAGGCCAGCTTCCTGACACAATGCGGCATAACGGGCTAAAGTCACTGCATTGGTTTCAATAGCGGCATTTGTTGGAATGCCATCTCCAATTACAATCACCGCCCGCCATTTGGCAAAACGTGCGCCCATCTCATAATATTCAGCCAGGCGGTCACTCAAGCCATCGAGTCCTTCGGTTATTTTTTCTCCGGGATGTCCCGCCAGATCTTTTGTACCGGTGTCAACTTTTATTCCGGGAATAATCCCGGCATCAGTGAGAACTTTAATCATTGGAGTACCGTCTTTTGTCTTTTGACGGATGGTTTCATCAAAGAGGATGGCTCCGCTAATGAACTCTCCGAGATTAGGCGTAGTAACAAGCATTTCCCGATAGGCACGACGGGCTTCCACAGTTTGCGGAATTCCCAATTTTGCAAATCGTTTGTTGGCAGTTGGGAAACTTTCGTCCATTGCAAGGATTCCCTTGTGGTTGGCAACCATTGCCTTTGCAGTGGTTAACAGTTCTTGTTTTTCCATAATTAACTTGTTTTTTTTGTTGGGATCAGAAATACCGGTATCCGGGTTTGTTTCAGAACTTCCTCCGTAACGCTTCCAACCAGGATGTTTTCCAACCATTTTTGGCTATGCGAACCCAGAACAACAATATCTGCCTTCAGTTCTTTGGCAGTTTCCAAAATTGTATCGGCAATATCTCCTTCATTGATAACTGTCTGGATGTTTGTGTCCTCTAAATGTCGTTTGGTTTTGTCGAGAAAATGTTGGGCCGCATTTCTGAGTCCGTCAACTGTATCCAGTTGAATCTGTGCAGTTTCAATATAGCCGCCAATACCCAAAATTGGGGAAAATTCGGTTGATGAATAATACGTTGGATCTGTAATCACATGCAGCAAAGTAACTTCGGCACCCATTGATTTTGCCAGCGAAAAACCTTGTTCTGCGACCATTTGAGCCGTTGGATCATAATCTACGGCAATTAGTACATGTTTGATCTGATTTGTCTTCATATTGCTTGATTTAATTTAAAAATTTATGATGAGTTTTATGAGTACTAAATTATACTGTATTTGCAGTAGAGCTGTTACAGAACTTTCAGAAAGAATTACATGATTCACACATTTTGGGAGGGAGCAGGGAGCAGGGAGCAAGGGGCAGGGGGCAGGGAGCAAGGGGCAGGGAGCA
>JAUYEQ010000318.1 GCA_030691295.1 Bacteroidota bacterium | reverse complement strand
GTTCTTTTGATTGATAAATTTTCAGGAGCCGGCTTTAAATTGAATTGCGTTTTTCCCGGAAAAAGAATAGATGGATATTGAACAGTAAATGTCTCGATTTCAACATCGAAGCCCATTGAAATAAATTCCTGCGCCAACCTTTCGTTTGTAGTGGCAATTCCACCTCTAAAAGGGTAAGCTGGTCCGATAATTTTTATCGTTTTCAAGTAAGTCAGGTTAAATATTGTTTCAAGTTTATTCGTCATATTCTTTCAGCTTTTGTTTGATAAAAGCAATTATGTCCTGAATCTGGGTTGGTTCGAACCAATTGATTTCCTGATCGCGACGAAACCAGGTAAGTTGCTTCCTTGCATACTTTCTTGAATTCCGTTTTATAAGATCAACTGCCTCGGCCAGCGTACAGTTGCCGTCAAAATACACAAACAATTCCTTGTAGCCAACAGTATTCAACGAATTCAGATGTTTGTACGGATAAACCCTCCTTGCCTCCTCCTGCAAACCCGCATCCATCATTCGCTCAACGCGTTCATTTATTCGCTGGTATAAAATTTCACGATCCTGATTTATCCCAATTTTAACAATTCTGAAAGGCCGTTCGCGAAACGTATTTTTTCTGAAAGATGTAAAAGTTTTACCTGTCATTTGGCAAATTTCTACCGCATGCAACAAACGTTTGGGATTATTAAGATCAACAATGCAGTAATATTCCGGATCGAGTTTTAAGAGACGTTGCTGCAATGCTTCCAGTCCGTTTTCAGCATGCCAGCCGATTACTTCTTGCCTTATTTCAGGAGTAACTGTTGGAATATCATCAATACCTTTGCAAATGGTATCGACGTACAGCATCGATCCACCAGTGAGTATCAAAGGATTTTTTGTTTTGAAAAGCTGATTGATCAGGTCGATAGCTTCAGTTTCGTATTCACTGACATTGTAATAATCGTGTATCGACCGGGAGTGAATAAAATGATGAATAACTGATTTTAAATCTTCTTCGGCAGGAACAGCAGTGCCAATTGAAAGTTCGCGAAAAAATTGCCTCGAATCGGCAGAAATAATATCAGTAGAAAAATAATTGGCAAGTTGAATGCTGATATCCGATTTTCCAACACCGGTTGGACCCAAAACCACAATTAATGTATTCATTCTTATTTTATGTGTTGCCGTCAAAGATAAGCAATGAATAAGAAAAAAGAAGGGGACTTTTTAAGTCCCCATTTGTTTAAGCATCCATTTCTCCAAAAATCTCATAATAGTCTTCCAGATCTCCAAAACTCTTGTAAACATCATCAGAAACCATAACATCTACATCAAGATCATTATAATCATTCAGCAGAAATTGAGCAGGGGCATCCCCTTTTTCGTAGGCAACAAATGGTTCTTGCAAATCGGTTTTCATAATTTTTTCTTTTAATTCGATAAATAAAAAACGTTCATTAAAAAAATCGAAAACATATATAAGTTTTTGTCCGGTTTCCGATAAATAATTATCCAGTTTTGTTGTTCTCATGCTGATTAGCATAGGTCCCGATTTTCCTGAATCAAGGGAGGAGATTTCAACGCTTTTCCTCCACAAATCATCGGTAAGGAAAAATGACGCCAATTGTGAATGGTCAAAACTACATGCATTCTGTATAATCAGATTTAAATCTTCAAATGTTTTTTCAGAATTGATTTGAATCAATCGCCTGAAATCAGGAACTTCTGATGATGAGATTTCGAAGATACAGATCATATATAAACTTTATAATTGGGTTGTAACTGTTTTTACACACGATCAAATTAAAGCTAAATGATAACGACGTGAACGAACCTTTACTTAAAAAGTTAGTTTTCAAATGTTAAAAAAGTTTAAACAGAAATTTAATGTGTCATAGAAAACAACATATCAATGCATTAACATGGTTGGTTTTTAATTGCATCAATTTGCCTATCTTGAACAATCGAATATATATTACAATTGGTCGTTAAACAATGATTGCAATATTTGAAGACAAGAATCACCAGCAACTGTGATTCACTTTCTTGAATGTAATTATTCCGTCACTTGTGCGACCTATTGAATGCTCACAAACAAACAAACCATGAGATTAGGAACGCTTTTTTTTGAAAATCTGAGGATCGCTTTGCAGTCAATAAGGAGTAACTTGTTGCGAACGATACTAACTGTGCTGATTATTGCAGTTGGAATTACCGCTTTGGTCGGAATACTTACTGCAATCGACTCTATCAAGAACTCAATCACAAAAGAGTTCACTTTCATGGGAGCCAACACGTTCACAATCAGCTCGCGTGGAATGCGCATACAGGTAGGCAACCAGCGCTACCGAACCCGAAATTATTCATACATCAATTATTATCAGGCCAGAGAATTTAAGGATAAGTATGCTTTTCCGGCAGCAGTTTCGATCTCGACAACAGCAACGGGAACTGCTACCGTGAAATTCGAATCGCAGAAAACCAATCCCAATGTATCGGTACAGGGAGTTGATAACAATTACCTTTATACCTCCGGGAATGAAATCAGGATAGGACGAAATTTTACCGAAGAAGAAATAAATTCGGGAAGAAATGTAGTGATTATAGGCGATGGGGTTGTAAAGAAAATATTCAGAAAAGGTGAAGATCCGCTGCAAAAAGTAATCAGTATCGGCGGTGGAAAGTACCGCGTTGTCGGAGTTCTCGAATCAAAAGGTCGTGGATTTGGATCCGGAGGCGATCAGCTTTGTATATTACCCTTTACAAATGTCAGAAGCTATTTTTCGCGGCCTCAAATGAATTTTTCAATCCAAATAAAAGTAAATAATACTGAATTGGTTGATCCGGCGATTGGTGAAGCCGAAGGAACTTTCAGAATAATCCGCAACTTAAACCCAGCTGACGAAAGTGATTTTAATGTGGAGAAAAGCGATAACCTGGTAAATATCCTGTTGAAAAATATCCAGAATATTACCCTTGTGGCAACCATTATAGGTTTCATTACTTTGTTTGGGGCTGCTGTTGGTCTGATGAACATTATGCTCGTTTCGGTTACCGAACGAACACGTGAAATTGGCATCCGAAAAGCCATGGGAGCCACTTCGAAAATAGTTAAGCAACAATTTCTGATTGAAGCCATTGCTATTGGCCAGATAGGCGGAATTGTGGGTATCATATTCGGGATTCTGGCTGGCAACGGGGTCGCAATGCTTATCGGAACTCCATTTTTTATTCCTTGGATTTGGATTATTGCAGGCGTAATCCTTTGCTTTTTTGTCGGAATTTTATCCGGATATTATCCGGCCCAAAAAGCATCAAAACTTGACCCGATTGAAAGCTTGCGATTTGAATAGAATATTCCCATCGATCCATCAATCTTAATCGTTAATTATTTGTTCTAAAAAGTGATCTGAAAGAATGGTTCGAACAATTTTTTCAGAAATAATATATCTTTACTTTTTAAGTTCAAATAAGCGAGGTGTAGAAAGATCAGGCGATGACAAAACTTCAGACAAAAGCAGAACAAAGATTAATTCAGGACTATTATGACAACTTGCTAAAAGCATGTGACCGTAAAGTTTCGGATGAAGGAAAAGTACGGATTAACAAAGCTTTTGAGTTCGCCAATTCTGCACATGCCGGCGTAAAACGAAAATCAGGAGAACCATACATCATTCATCCAATTGCGGTGGCAACCATTGTGGTCGATGAGATTGGATTAAGTGCAACATCCATAATTTCAGCACTTTTGCACGATGTGGTTGAAGATACAGATTACACACTTGAAGATATCAGCAATTTATTCGGAGAAAAGGTTGCATCAATTGT
>JAUYEQ010000291.1 GCA_030691295.1 Bacteroidota bacterium | reverse complement strand
GAGCAAAACAACGAACGCGCCATCAGGTTTGCCCAGGAATCAATGTCGTGGCGGTTGTGGAAAATAACTGTCGGATTACCGGTTGTTCCGCTCGAACTGTGCAGACGGATCAGTTCTTTTTGCGGCAGTCCAAGAAATCCTTAGGGAAAATTATCACGCAGGTTTTGTTTAACGGTGAATGGTAGTTTTTGCAGGTCGGCAACCGATTTTACCGAATCTGCAGACAATCCCATTTGTTTGTACAAATTCCCATAATACGGCGAGTTCATAGCCGACTGGATGGTATTTTTCAGCCGTTTGACCTGAAGTTTTTCGAGGTCGGTTCGGTTCAGCGTTTCAAGTTCATTTTCCCAATACATGTCGTTCAGTTTAGAAAGAATACATCAACATTAATTGTCCGCGGTGGTTGGTCACATCTGTAGAACTGCCGTAAAGCCCGTCAGCCAGGTTGATTTTCCCGGTTCCGTATTCGGCTGAAGTATGTTCGTACTCGAAAACCAAACGAACTTTTGAAACGTTAATGGCAAAATGCGGAGCAACCCTGTAAATTGAGGCCACATTTGGAACCATTCCTGGAGTAACTGCTGCAGGATCTGAGGCTGAAGTTCCAAAATTATAAAGAGCATCATTTGTCCCCATATTTTTCAGGTAGCCAGCAAAAAATCCCACTTGATATTTTTTGCCATACACTGCGTTGATGAAACTTGTGAGCGTGTTATAAGGTGTGTAATTCATTGCACCGGTTGCCTGATCGACCGATTTCACTCCATAACCTCCGGGAATAGTCAGGTGGTTCATGTTTTGTCCTACAACCGCTTTTGCCCGAATGGTAAACATGTTTTTTACGTACTGGGCGTATCCCATAAAAGAAAGTCCCTTAACCAAATCATCAGAAACGTATTTTTTACTTTCAGTACCAACTGTGTAAAGAGTTGGCTTGATGTATTTTAAGCTAGCTCCTGCTCCAAGCGTAAATCCGCCATTGTTTGTTTCAATGTTGGCAATCAGTTCCGGGACACCGGCGTTGCGGGTAAAAGCATCCGTTTTGTCAATGGTCATTGATTTTGGATTCATCGCATCGATCCTGATAAAGCCATAAGACTTATACTGGAATTCGGAAACCATAGCTGCCGATAAAATGAATTTGGCATTGGGTTTATAGTCATACCTCAATTGGGGGCTTCGGTTAAATGGCTGAAACGGGCATCCGGTATTCAACCCGCCAACTGTAGGGAACACTTTTCCACTCCAGAACGGATGCCAGGTTTGACCAACCAGCAATGACGATTTGGCCCAACTGAAAACGGCATTGGCTTGTCGCACACGGAACATAGCAGGATTTGCACCCAAGTCTCCAGCAAAGTCGGTTTCGATATTTGCCGATGTTTTGGCATTAAAAATTACCGGTCCGTTTATTCGAAGCCCCAAACGGGTGGCCATCGATGAAAAGTTGTACGTTGGCGTTTGGTTGATGTGTTCGCCGTTGGCATCAATTCCTGCGTAAAGCGGAAGTACGAAAAACTGTTCGTTGGCAGCATTCAGGCCTTTGTAGGTGTCCCAGAATGCTTCGTAGCGAACAAATCCATAAAATTCGAGGGTGGCTTCTTTGGGTTTAACTTCCTGTCCGAAAGTCGTAATCGCGCACAGGAACAAAAATGCAGACAATAATTTCTTCATTTGTTTTGGTTATAGATCAATTGTTCAGAAAAGCAAATAGCCCTATAATAGTGTTCAAGGGATAATTCCGCTTCAGATTTTTGGTTCTTCAGATTTGTTTTTTGCCCTGAATAACATGGATTCCAGTATCCTAAGTCCATTTTTCAGAATTGGAACCAAAAGTAAAAGATTTAATTTATACTACAAATAAGGCGAGATGGTAATTGTAAGCAACTCGGAGTTTGTGCTTTCATTATAAAAGCTGAAACACATTAAAATAAAGCAATTATAAGTATTTGGTATCATTTTTTGAAAAATATAAAAAATGGTTATTTAGATTCAGTTTGAATAACGGAACCTTCAGGAGAGTTTATTTCGGCATTCATACAATTGTTTTTTGATTGTTTCGGCTGCGATGATTGAAAGACAAAGTATATCAGCTGTAAATAATTAGGCATTAGGCCACTAAAAAAAATAAAAAAAAATGTAACAGGGAATAAATTATTATTGCGAATGTAATTTGAATTAAAATATAACTACTTTTGAAAAATTAATTTATTCATTTTTTAAACAGTTATTTATGAACATTTTTGTTGGCAGCCTTCCCTTTAAGATTGAGGAAAGCGAATTACAGGAAATTTTTGAAGAATACGGAGAAGTAACATCCGTAAAAATTATCACAGACAGAGCTACTGGAAGATCTAAAGGCTTTGGTTTTGTGGAAATGACAAACGAAGAAGAAGCTAAAAAAGCAATTGAAGAACTGAACAACGCAGAGATTGAAGGCCGGACAATTGTTGTAAATAAAGCTGAAGAGAAAAAAGAAGGTACACGTCCAGGTGGCGGTGGTTTCCGTGGTGGAAGCGGCGGCGGTGGCGGTTTCCGCGGAGGTAACTCTGGCGGCGGCGGTTTCCGTGGTGGAAGCGGCGGCGGCGGTGGCGGTGGCTATCGTGGTGGCGAACGCGGCGGTGAACGTGGCGGAAGCGCTGGCGGCGGTGGCGGTTTCAACAGAGGTGGTAGCACCGGTGGAAACAGAAGATCAGAATACTAATCTTCGTACCGTTTAAGATTTGCTATTAATGTAAAAATTGACTGAGTTAATTTTTACAACTACATAAAGGCCAGTAAAGAGAAGAAGTTAAATTCTTTGCTTTACTGGCCTTGGTTTTTTTACGTTATTTCTGTGATATTCGTATAAATGGTCTAATGGAACTTATTTAATTATTTATGAATTATTTGGTGCTGTTTATTTAACAAGAATCCTTACTTTTAGACTTTTGATAAGCAAAAATAAAACAGACCTTATGAATGATCTTAGATAACGAAAATTCCAACCTAAAAGTCCATGAATGGCTTGCCAAATATACTGATGAAGGGAAACTCGATATTGTTACCGGATACTTTACTATTGGGGCATTGGCTTATTTGTCGAATCAGGTGAACGAGAAAATTACCAATTACAGACTTGTCCTAGGTGATATTGTAAATATAGATTCTATTGACAACCGCCCTCTCGATCTGCTAAATGAAAACATTACCATTGAAGCCGCATTAAAACTGAATAAACTTGCAAGGGAATCAGTTGATTTTTTACTTCAGGATAAAGTTGAAGCAAAAACACTTGAACCAAATTTTTGCCACGCTAAATGTTTTCTTTTTTATCCACAGAATAAAGATGATCGTGATAAATATTTTATCTCAGGAAGCTCAAACCTAACAGAGGCCGGAACTGGTCTGAAAATCACGAACAACATAGAACTGAATATTGCGGAGACAGGGAACAACAATCAATACAAGGAACTTACTGATTGGTTCGACCAATTATGGGATAAGCCTCAAGCCCATAAGTTCAAAACAATAATTCTTGAAAATGGCAAGACAGAGAGAATTCCATTTAAAGAATACTTGATCGACCAAATTGAAAAAATATTTATTGAATACACTCCCAGAGAATTGTATTACAAAGTTCTGTTTGAACTATTTGGTTCGCAGATAATGGACGATCTAAATGACCCTGAGTTTAACAGGCAACTTGGGAGATTGGAAAACTCGGTTATATACAATAGTCTTTACGAATTCCAAAAGAAAGGTGCTTTAAGTCTTATTAAAATGCTCCAGAAATTTAATGGAGCAATTTTGGCTGATGCTGTCGGATTGGGTAAAACCTGGAGCGCTTTGGCCGTAATGAAATTCTTTCAATTGCAAGGTCGTGAAGTGCTATTAATATGTCCTAAAAAACTACAGCACAATTGGAACCGATACAGAAAATTTCAGGAATCGAGATTTGAGAAAGATCAATTTGATTACTTTATCCGGTTTCATACTGATATGAGTATGGAACGCTTGGAGTCGTACAGCGATAGAGCCGATAAATTTTTCTCCAACGACAAACCAAAACTGATCGTTATTGACGAGAGCCATAATTTACGAAACGATAAGTCAAAAAGGTATAACTTTCTGTTGGATCAGGTTTTAAAAAGCAATGAGGACATAAAAGTACTGATGTTGTCTGCCACTCCAATCAATAACTCCTTAAACGACATTCGTAATCAGTTTAAGTTAATGATTCAAGGCAACGTTAATGGCTTTGAGAATTCATTGGGTATTCGAAATATTGATTATACTTTTCGTTCGGCGCAAAAAGCGTTTAATGACTGGCGTGAAGAACCAAATCCAAGAATAAGTGATTTCATCAAAAAATTACCGGCTGGGTTTTTCACCTTAACCGATTCATTAACGGTTGCAAGGACTCGGAAAATGATCAATGGTCATCAGCCTGATTTGTTCTTCCCGAAAATTGAGAAACCTGAAAATATCTTCGTAACTCCCCGGAGTTTGGGCAATTTCGAGAATTTCGAAGAGTTATTTGATCACTTTCCCCCCATGCTTTCCGGTTATCAGCCATCGTTTTATTTGAGTATTGACGATTCGGTAGAAAAGAATATTCTTTTTGATGAAAAACAACGTGAATTTTTCTTGGTGAAAATGATGTACATTTTGTTAGTAAAACGTCTTGAATCATCTTGGTTCTCATTTTACTCAACGGTACAAAAGATTAAAGATCACCATCAAAATGCTCTGGATAGAATAAAAGCTTATCAGGATAATAAAGAAGATATTGAACTTCAAAACAATGGTCAGGAAATTTTTGACGATGAATCGGATGAAGATTTTGAAGAGTTCACTTTAGGTAAAAAACTAAAAATCAGCATAAAGGAGATTGATGAAGCCGGAAATCTGGAACTATTCAAAAAAGATCTAAAAAAAGATATAGATGCTTTGGATAACCTCTATGTAAACTTGCGGAAATTTGAGCGAAAAATTGAGAAAGAAGCAATTAAACCAAACAACCACAAGAGCGATGATGAAAAATTGCAGGTTCTAATTGAAAAGATCATACATAAAAGGCAACGGTCGGATAATAACAACAATCAAAAAGTGGTCATTTTTACAGTTTATCGTGATACCGCTGAATATCTTTTCGATCAGTTGACAAAACGTGGATTTAGAAATATCGGTTTAGTTAGTGGTAGCGGTTCAAAAACCGATGATTCAACTGAAGAAACAAAGAACTTCGAGCCTATTCTTGAACGGTTTGCGCCTTATACCAAGCTTTATAAAGATAGAGAATGGAACTTCAAGACCAATTTAGAGGGACTGGAGGCGTATGACGAATGGATTCATTGGATTGCTCAAAATGATTCGAAAACATACGAAAAGCTAAAGAACCCAATTGATTTATTGATTGCTACCGATGCTCTGAGTGAAGGACAAAAC
>JAUYEQ010000306.1 GCA_030691295.1 Bacteroidota bacterium | reverse complement strand
TGGCAAAGTCTCAGTCAGGGTGTTTTGGCAAGTTGCGGGCCTGCGGATTATTATAAAAACTTCAATTCCACACAAAAATGGGACGCCTATTACCCAATTGCCCTGGTTGAAAAAATGCTTGGTGAAGAGGTAAATTCTCCGGATCAGTTTGACATTGTTTCTTCTTTTAACAAAGATTTCGCGAATTGGTATTTTGGAATTGATGGAAAAACGCCTGAAAATCATTACGATTTTGTTTCAACCGTCATGCATGAACTGGCACACGGACTTGGATTTTCCGGCTTTTTTTATTCCAGCAGGGGAAGGGGAGGATATGGGACTGACGGTCTTTCGGCTATTTTCGATCAGTTTGTAATTGACAAAAACCAAAATAAATTGGTGAATAAGAGCATTTACACGAATCCATCTATCAAGTTACACGAGGGTTTAACTTCGGGCTGGTTGGATTTTAGTACTAAACTGGCTGAGACTAGATTACCGCGGCTTTATGCTCCTTCAACCTGGGATGATGGATCAAGTATTTATCATCTTGACGAATTGACTTATGCCGCCAGCGATGTTAATTCACTTATGACGCCTTTTGCCGGAAAGGGCGAGGCAGTTCATAATCCGGGTCCAAATACCCTTGCAATAATGTACGACATGGGCTGGAAGACTCTTTCGGTGAAGCACAAACAGTTGAAAGACATTGAATTTGTTTCGGGCCCTGTTGAATTTAATGCTGAAATTCTGAGCGATTATGATCTGGATTCATCAAAAGTGTTTCTGGTTTATTCGGGCAACAAGTTCGTGAAAACTGATTCCGTTCTTTTAAATGCAACAGATATTCCGGGAAACTTTTCCGCTAAAATTTCCATGGGTAAAACCACGGAATTAAACTACTTTTTTTCAGCTACTGATGTAATGAACCGAAGGTTTGTTTTTCCATCGAATGCGCCTGCAAGGTACTTTACTTTTAAAATTGGTATTGACAAAGAAGCTCCGGTGGTGAAGCACGAACCGGTTAAATACATGTTTACGACCAATCTTTCAGCAAAAATTGATGCGGAAGTGACTGATAATATTGGAATTAAATCGGTTGAAATAGAGTATTTTATAAATGGGGGAGGCATTAAAAAAGTTTCATTACAGAATGACACGAACGATATTTACACCGGAAACCTGTTTTTTCCTTCCGGAACAGTAAAAGATGGTGATAAAATTAGTTACCGGATCGTGGCTGTGGATTCGTCCTCCCAAAGCAATATCGGAAGAAGCCCAATTTCGGGATACTACATTTTTTATATTCAGGGAATCAAAGATCCGATCGATAAATATGTCAATAATTTCGAAACTGAAATCAATGATTTTATTGGTTCCGATTTTACTGTCCTAACAGTTACCGGGTTCGACAGCAAGGCTTTGAATTCAGCCCATCCATATCCAAGTCCGGATACCGATGATATGAATTTTAATTTTGTAGCCACTCTGAAATATCCAATCATCCTGAAAGCTGGCGGAAAAATGAGTTTCGATGAGATTGTACTGGTTGAACCGGGAGAAACCGGAGCGAAATTTGGCAACGATGAATTTTGGGATTACGTTATTGTGGAGGGTTCAAAAGATGGAGGCAGTAGCTGGAAACCACTGATTGACGGATATGACAGCAATGCTCAAAGTTCGTGGCTGACTTTGTACAACAGTTCAATGTCGGGACAAAACAGCACTGCGGTTCCAAACAAAAATCTTTTTGTAAAGCGTGTTTTCGAACTGGTGGCCAATGGAAATTTCCAGGCCGGAGATACCATTCAGATCCGGTTCCGCCTTTATTCAGATCCTTATGCGCACGGTTGGGGCTGGATTATCGACAATCTGTCGATTCAGGATTTTGGTACTGATGTAAATTCGCTGGAAATTTCTTCAGGAGAAGTCGTTTTCTATCCGATTCCGGCTTCCGATTTTTTGAACATTGAACTTCAGACAAAAAATACAATTGGAAAATTGGTCTTAAAAGCATTTAATTCCTCCGGAAAAATTGTTTACAATCAACAATTTGCGGTCGGTTCAAATAATTTCCAGACCACAATTGATGTGTCAAATTATAGTCCGGGACTGTATTTGTTCACCTTAAATTCTGATGGTGGAAAAGTAATCAACCGAAAAATACTTGTGCGGTAAGTTTCAATTAAAAATAAAAAACTTATATTTGCCGTCAAATTGTAAGCAAAATGAAGCTATTCAGTAACAACAGCTATTTTTATTGGTTTTATTACTTCTGTTTCCATATCGGGATCGGCAGGTAATCTATTGTTGTTACAAAAGATATTCTACAGATGGGTCCCGTTTTATACGAGGCCCATTTTTAATTTTATAAATATATGAAACTTGCGGTTATAGGTTTGGGGCTGATTGGCGGTTCGATGGCGAAAGACCTTCGGAAAGCCGGATTTGCAAACGAAATTATAGGAGTTGATGTA
>JAUYEQ010000287.1 GCA_030691295.1 Bacteroidota bacterium | reverse complement strand
AACATCCACCGCATTTTGATGCTTTTTTCTTCGTCAAATTGAAAAACTGAAGAATCCGGAAAACCAGAACTCCGAATGCTGCTGCAATAATTATATATGCGATAATATCCTGAATCATAACTGTAATTTTAAATATTTGACTGAAAATCAGCTTCTAGGCCAATAAAGTTGCAATATTAAACACCAGAAAAGAGACAATCCACGCCACCACAGTAGTATATACAACTGTAAATATTGCCCATTTTAACTTTCCTGATTCATTCTTAATTGTAGCTATAACACCGATGCATGGGAAATAGATCAGCACAAAAGCCAAAAAAGAAAGTGCAACCGGAGTAGAAAATACCAATTCGCCCTTTCTATCTCCCGAAATAAACCTTTCCTGCTGAAGTTTACTACTCAACCCAACACCATCTTCATCATCAACCTGATACAAAACTCCCATTGTACTTACAATTATTTCTTTTGCAGGTAGGCCGGCCAACAGGCTGATACTCATTTTCCAATCGAAACCCAGAGGGTCCATTACCGGCTGAACAAAATGACCAATCCGGCCAAGATAGCTGTTTTGTAACCGATGGCTTTGGTCAATGCCTGATTGAATAGTCACCGAATCTGATTGCATAACTGTTGAAATCTCTGTTTTATGCTCTCTGGGGAAATATCCCAATGCCCAAATTATAACTACTCCTATAAGTATTACTCCACCAATTTTTTGAAGGTATTGTTGTGTTTTATCCCACATGTGTACAACAATGTTTTTCACCGTGGGAAGACGATAGGGTGGAAGTTCCAAAACAAAAGGTGTTTCTTTATTTCTGAAAATGGTTTTATTCAGCAATTGTGCTGTCAGAAACGCAATTAGTATTCCGGCGAAATAAATACTGCTCAATACCAAAGCCGGATGTTGCGGAAAAAATGCCGTGATAAAAAGCACATAAACCGGAAGCCTCGCACTGCACGACATAAATGGAATAATAAGCATGGTGAGCAAACGATCGCCGGGACTCCGCAAAGTACGTGTTGCCATTATTGCAGGCACATTGCATCCAAAACCCATTACCATCGGTATAAACGAACGTCCGTGGAGGCCGAACCGGTGCATGATTTTATCCATGATGAAAGCAGCCCTGGCCATGTAGCCCGTGTCTTCCATAAATGAAATAAAAAGAAACAGGATCAGAATATTCGGCAGAAAAACAAGCACACTGCCTGTTCCGTCAATAATTCCGTTTATCAGCAAATCCCTGAGCATTCCGTCGGGCATCATATTCGAAACAGTGCCGCTTATAAAAGCTACAAGGTTCTCAATCCAACCCATTGGATAGGCGCCTAGTTTAAAAGTTGAATAAAATGCAATGGAAATTGAAAACAGGAATATTGGAAACCCAAAATAGGTATGCGTCAGTATATTGTCGATTTTTTCGGAAGTATTGATAATGCGCTTTTCTTTTTGCCTGAATGTTTCTTTCAACGCTCCGGAAATAAACCCGTATTTTGCATCGGTTATAACAGTCTCACTGTCTTCATTGTATGTTCGCTCAATCCTCCTAATTTCATTCTGAGCGGTGTTTTTTATTTCAATATAGTTTGGATACGATTCCAATGAAAGGTCGGTCTGTTTATCCCGCTCAAGAAGCTTGATGGCTAAAAATCTGGAAGAAATATTGTCAGTAATCGGTTTTTCAAGCTTGATCTTAGTCCTCAGTTTCAGAATTGAATCTTCCAGTTCAGTACCATAATTGATGTGTATATGGCGCATGATCGGATCGAGGTCCTCATACACTTCAACGATCTTATGCAGAAGTTCAGTAATTCCTGTTCCCTTGGAGCTTACAGTGGGAATTATCGGTATTCCCATTAATTTGCCAAGGCTCTGATAATCAAACTTCACCTTGCTCTTTAATAGTTCATCGTACATGTTCAAAGCAATAATTACTTTGATGTCCATGTCGATCAGTTGGGTTGTCAGGAATAAATTTCGTTCCAGGTTGGACGAATCGATCACATTGATCACAATATCAGGTGTTTCATTCATGATGAAATTCCTGACATAAATTTCTTCGGGAGAATAGGCTGTCAATGAGTAGGTACCGGGTAAGTCGAAAATATTAAAGCTATACCCGTTTTGAGTGAAAGTAGCTTTTTTCGTGTCAACAGTTACTCCGCTGTAATTTCCAACATGTTCTTTTGATCCGGAGAGAAAATTAAACAAGGTTGTTTTGCCGCAATTTGGATTTCCAACCAATGCGATATTAATTGTTCTTTCTTTTTCCTTTACCGATACTTTGAGGTTCTCAAGGTCAATTACCCCTTCATAGTTTTGCGTAAATTGTGACAGTACATCAGATTGACTTACTACTTCAATTAAATTGGCTTCAGTTCGGCGAAGGGTAATGTTGTAGTCAAGTATCTTATACTCAATTGGTCCATTGAAAGGGGCATTTTTTATTACAGTCACTTCTTTCCCTTTTACAAATCCCATTTCGGTGATCCTTTTGCGAAAAGAACCATGCCCCAGAACTTTTGTAATAATAACAGTCTCTTTATTTTTTACTTCAGAAAGCCTCACAATAACCTTTTAAGATACTAAGCTAATTTAAACCAAATAAGAATAACGCTGTAAAGATATCCAAGTTTTTACAAAATGTTTAAAAAATAGCGTTTTGTTGATAAATCAAATTTGATTAAATTACATTTGTTGAACCTGAAAACAATTTTATGGAAGACGATAACATATATAAGAGAATACAGGAAGCAATTTCATCTTTGCCTGAAAATTTCAGCGTTTTGGAAGAACAGATTGATATTGAGCTTCAGATGGAGTATTTTAATTATGGACGTGACCTGAAAACTAATTTTTCGTCCCAAACAATACTTCAGCATCAGGCCGATTTGTTTGATCCTGATGTTCCTTTGGATGAAAAAAAGAATTTATTGGTTTTGCTTGCTTCGCAGGAAAAAGTGGAAGCTTTCAGGACAATTGAAAAATATTCAAAAAATCCGGATCCTGAATTGCGGGCATGGGGCATACTGGCGCTTCAGGAAAGTCGCATGGTAATTCAAAGTTCGCTTATGGACGAACAGCAGGTATATATATCAACTGGTTTAGGTGGAAAGGGTCAGAAATTAAGGTATTTTGTGGTACTGATCGGTCGTGAGAATGATGTTGAATATTCACCGATACAACAAAAACTGTTAAAAAATGAGCTTGAATTTGCCGTTAACAAGAATGACGGTGAGCTCGAAGAAATGAAATTTGAAGGGAATCTGGCTGTTGCTGTAATGCTATTGCCTGTAAAATCAGACTTGCAGGGCTTGTTTCTCAATGTAATAAACGAATGTAATCAATTTGGCGATTTTGTTCGCCAGGACATTATTATAACCAATGTAAAAAGGATGAATATTGATGAAATCAAACATTTTATAAACCGGAAACAATGAGAATTAAGTTATGACAGACAAATTGATAAATGTAGCTATTCAGGTTTTACCAAGATCTGCAAAAATAGGGACGTATGAATTGGTGGACAGAGCGATTGAAGTAATACAAAAATCAGGGTTGAAATACCAGGTTTGTCCGTTTGAAACGGTTATAGAAGGCCATTATGATGAGATAATGACCCTGCTGAAAGAGGTGCATGAAGTGGTTTATGCCTTTGGCGCTGAAGAAATGATTACAAATGTTAAAATACAAACTCGTTATAATCAGGATGTTCTTATTGAAGACAAGATGGAGAAGTATGAATAAGCAAAAAAACTGTTTGTGACAGGTTGTTTTTGTTCTGATAAGTTTTATCTTTGCATCGCTTTTAGAATGGCCCCGTAGCTTAATGGATAGAGCATCTGACTACGGATCAGAAGGTTGCAGGTTCGACTCTTGCCGGGGTCACTAATTATCAAAGAGTTACAAAGATTAAATTTGTAACTCTTTTTTATTTGCATACAATTTGCATACAAAATGGCTCAAAAGTTTTTTTAATGAGTTTTTTTTACGCTTCTGAAAATCGAACCCAAAGGCCTTTCGTTCAATTTTAAGTTCTTTCAAAAAATCTGCTGAATATGAAGTTTTATCAAGTTCACATCAAGTATTTTCAACCATAAAAAAGGCTGAAAATTCAAAAACTGGGTGTGAATCTGGGTGTGATCCTTTGTAAGTATCTGATAATGTGATCAAATTATAGAACCACACTCTCTACAATCCCGGTTTTTTGGTTAAAAACTCCAATATTCGGTTTCTGTGATCGGTTGCGGTTGAAGTGTTGCATCTGCGAACATCTTCGTACTTTGGTCTATCTCATATTCTTTCTCACCTGAGAACCGGACAAATACCTTAAAGATTTGGGTTTCCTCATTCCACGTACTGCGAACAACGCAATCATGTAAGAAGTGTTTTAAAAACACTGGTTTGCTATAATCTATGTTCATGGTTTTGATTTTTCAGTCTGGAAGGTACTAAATTTTATTCACAAAAAAAAAGCGGCTCCCAGTTTCCCGAAAGTCGCTAATTACAACCAGTTGTATAAACAGGGACGGCCTGTTTAGTTTTCGTGCAATGATTCAAAAACCATTTGAGGTTCATAAGTCTTTGCAAGTTTGGTTTTCAGTTCCTTCATTGAATTGAATTGAAAAATGATTTTTTGACTTTCAAACGATTCCAGATATCCGGTTTCGTCATCTTCCAAACTGAGGGTAACACCTCCATCAATGAAATTACGTTCTGCAAATTTCTGCATTCTGCTAACTAACTTTTTCATAATATTTGATTTAAGGGGTTCTAATTTGATTCAAATATCGATCAAATATTTTTGAAAAACAATATTGTAAATCAATTATTATTTTTGTAACTTATTGAATATAAACACTGTAAGTATTTATAAACATAGTTTAAAATAAAGTGATTTTAATGTAATCACTTTGCTTTTTTTTTACTAAAATATTTTCAAAAGTTTTTTCATTTCAAATCAATTTGTCGTTTTGCTTGAATGTTATTGATTGCTTCTTCAATCAGCTTTTTAGCTTCGCCCACGTAAATTACCGGGCTGACTTTCCCGGCTTTCTGGTATGCAACTGAAACCATTAGACCAGTAAAAGCCTGATTCCCATCCTGAACGATAACGGATTTACTTGAAAGTTTTTTAAGGTCGATTTCTCCGGCCTTGATCGCTGTCAGAAGATCAATTTTAGCCTCCCTATCCATCATTGAAACGGTTTTTAATTCTTTCGTTTTCATTGCTTAAAATATTGCATCCCGATTGGATTGATTTCAAAATTCTGTTCTGATTCATTCCAGTTCAGGAAACTTTCATATTCCACCAATTTTCCCGGATAACCATTTTCATTGCAATAGTCTTTCAAGCGGTTCACGCTGTCAATCACTTCCCCGGCCAACCGTTCAGCCTCAATGATCGTTTGAGTTCTGACAATGGTAAAATGCTTTTTAAGTTTTTCCGTTTGTGGCTGAAAGATTCCATCTATGAAGGTCGCAAAATCAACATGATTGATTTTAGCTGTTGAGTTCCTGTTCTGGAAACTGTACATTTTCATTGATAATTTATTCAGGGCATCAACTGGCATTGAAACTAATTTTTCAGCAGCAGCCGGGGGCAAATTATCCATTTTTGCCAATTGGTTCTGAATAATAATTTCACGGATTTTATCTGTACCTGCATAGATTAAAACCTTTGCCTGTTCTCCATCTTCCGGGGGGTTTACTTCCAATTGGTTCAGGTCTGCCAATATCGAATTTGCAAGTGTGCAAAATAGGTTTACTTCAGCCTTTGCAATTATCATTCGATTTTGATCAATGAAGTAAACCGGATTTTCATTGTTTGATTTCATTTTCTTCGTTTTTAGTGATTTGTAGTTTATCATGCCCTTCCGGTTTTTCCGGTTTAGGGCATGAGTTAATTGATTGTCTGAACGTTGTCATTTTTTCCAATGGTGGGAACTTTGTCCGCTTTTTCGGAAATTGAAACGGTTCAAATTGATTTTCCATATTAGAACCCTCCCAACCTTTCAATATCGGCCTTAGCTTGTTCATCTACGGTGTTACCTACATCGTTCAGTTCAACCAAAATACTGGATTTCAGCTTAGATGAAATTACATCGGTTGTTTCAATCAAGCCTTTCAGGATTTCAATTTTTTCTTTTTCAGTCAATTTTTCGAGCATTTTTTTTTAATTCGTCCATGATAAAAATTATTTATTGTTAATATTAAAACTTTGTCCTATAATTACTAATTACGTTTAATAAGTGAATTTTGCAAAGGCTTGAATATCTGATATTTGCGCCTTTAATTTGATTTTCTTGTCTTTTTTCTCTGATAATAAACATTGTTTAATAGTCGTTAATTGGTTAATGTGTTGATATTTAATTATTTATCTGTTTTTAGTTTGGTTGCAATTCGATTATAAAAAAAATGTTAAACTGAATGTAAAATCCGGGATTGCCGGGCTATTTTCAACAATAGCTTTTCTTCATCCGGTGTCAATAACTCCATCCATCCGGGCAACGGTTCAGGCCATATTTCGGGAAAATCCGATTTTTGAACCTTGCTTTTTAGGATTGCTTTCAAAAACCGGGGCTTAACCTTTTTTGAAATTTTGATTTGTTCCGGTTCGCTGATTGTAATAGGTTTGCCGTAAATCTTCCGAATGATCGCTTTTAGTGCTTTTTCTTCGGTCTGGTCAAGTTCCGGGGCATCAGCTATAAAATCTATTTGCCACAATTCCGGGTTGTCCTGTCTGGTTATTATGCCTTTCAAAGTGGATATTATTAATCGCCTTTGTTGGTCTGGTTTTAATTCAATCAATGGTTCATTCATCGCTTAAAAGTTGGTTTGTTATTCTATCAATGTCAGCATCAGAAAGACTTTTGAAGTCCATTTTTAAATCACTTTCACGAAGCTTTGGCAACGCAAACGATAACATTTTTTCATAGAGCAAAATCCGATCTTTCGGGTCTAACTTTTTCCAGTCTTTTTTAACGGTTTCAAAATTGTCATCTAAAAAGGATTTAATCCGGGTTCGTAGTTCAGCGGTTATTTTATTCGGTTTTCCCGGTGGCCTACCGTTGGGGTTATTGGTTCTTTTTTTAGGTAATCCCATTTCTGTAAATTTTTGTTGTTTTCAAAAAACTATATATTTAACATATTGCCATCTTAATTTTGCTTTAATTTCTTTCAGGCCTGTTTTTTAGTTGTTGACTTGTTTTGTCTTTTTCCGTTTCCGCTTTGCGTTCCAATTTTGGATTTCATCGAATAATCTCGAATAATATTCATCTGGTATCATTGGTTGAAAATTTAGGTTTAAAACTCACTTTTGAAATTTTGAAAAAAACCACACGCAACATTGTTAGATTTTCTTTCTATAAGTCCTTTCTAAAAGTTCTTTCTATAATATCTTTCTATAGGTCGTGTATTTGTTGAAAAAAATATGAAAGAAATAAAACAAATGTTTTGAACCTCTTACTATAGGTCGTGTTATGGTCGTGTTATGGTCGTGTTTCATGATGTGTTATTTATTGACTGTAAAACCGCCCTCACAACCTCTTTTTCGTGTTGTCTGTATTGCTTCTCTTTTGTTGATTTGCGCCTTTTTTCGGCTTCCATAACCAAAGCAGGTAAATCCAATGTGAACGACACATAAAAGCCTCTTGTATATCGGCTGTATGTTACCAGTCCCCAACTGTCACGCAAAGCGGTTTTAAGTTTAACCGTTTGATATTCGTTTGCGTATTTCTTAACCGCTTCTGAAAGTTCGCTGATATCTTTTATAGATTTGCTATTCCCTGACATTCTCGCCCACAAATAGAGGTTATTTGTTTTAC
>JAUYEQ010000282.1 GCA_030691295.1 Bacteroidota bacterium | reverse complement strand
TCCATCACCGAGTTCATGTCGTGGGTGTTGATGATGGTAGTGATTTGCAGGTCAACGGTAATTGAATGGATCAGTTCGTCGATTACCATAGAGGTTTCCGGATCGAGACCGGAATTGGGTTCGTCGCAGAACAAGTATTTCGGGTTCATCACGATGGCGCGGGCAATGGCAACACGTTTCTGCATTCCGCCGGAAATTTCAGAAGGATACAACTTATTTGCCTCTACCAAATTAACCCGATCGAGGCAGAAGTCCACCTGTTTTTGTTTCTCCGCTACCGAAAGTGCTGAAAACATATCGAGTGGGAAACGGATATTTTCTTCAACAGTCAGCGAATCGAACAAGGCGCCTCCCTGAAAAACCATGCCCATTTCCTGCCTGAGTTTTTTGCGCGCATTGTGATTCATTTTGGTAAAATCACGGTCGTCATAAAATATGTGACCGCGGTCAACATCAAGCAAACCAACGATCGATTTCAACAAAACAGTTTTGCCCGATCCGCTTCGTCCTATGATCAGGTTAGTTTCTCCTTTATTGAAAACCTTTGATATATCTTTTAGTACATCGTTGTGCTCAAACGATTTGTATATGTTTTTAATTTCGATCATAAAAGCAACTGAGTTAAAATCAAATCCCAAACAAGAATCAGGATATTGGTATTCACCACTGCCCGGGTGCTGGCAGCTCCAACATCGAAAGCCCCACCTTCAACAGTATAACCAAAAAAGGAAGCAATTGAAGCAATTAAAAAACCATAGACCAGGCACTTAATCAGTGAAAATGTAACGTAGTAAGGAATAAATACATACTGAATGCCATTGATGTAATCTGCTACCGAAACTGCTCCCACAGCTGGACCGACAATTAAACCACCGATCAATCCAAAAAATACACTTAGAATGTACAGAAACGGGAACATTAAAACAACAGCAATTATTTTAGGCATAATTAGGTAGCTTGCAGAATTAACACCCATAATTTCCAAAGAATCAATCTGTTCAGTTACCTTCATACTTCCAATTTCAGAAGTGATATTTGAACCTATTTTCCCGGCCATGATCAATGCCATGATCGTAGATGAAAATTCAAGGATCAGGGCATCACGGTTTCCCAACCCAATCAGTGTATTCGGTAAAAGCGGGTTTGTCATGTTATAGGCAACCTGCAAAGTCATGATTCCACCCATAAAAACGGAGATAACAGCCACAATGCCAACAGACTTAACTCCCAGGTTTTCAATCTCATTAAAGGTTTGTTTTATATAAATGCTATGTCGTTCAGGCCTGCTGAAAACCTTCAGCATCAGCGCAAAATATCTTCCTGTTTGATTAAAAATATTCATTCTATTTCTTGCTTTCGTATAATAATAAACTTCATACAGTCAATAAATACTCAGGCACTAAATTACCCAAAAAGAAGTTTTGCTAAAGGTACAAATATTCCAAAAGCGGTAATTTTTTCAAGGGTTTTAATTTTAAACTCCTTATCTTCATAAAAGTTTCAGAGCACTTATTTTTAGCTATAAATTGAATTTTCGAAAATAAGTATTGCTTTTCAAACAATTCACTATAAAATACTTACAGCATGAACAACAACTATTGCGTAATAATGGCAGGCGGTATCGGAAGCCGGTTCTGGCCATTGAGCACGACAAACATGCCCAAACAATTCCTCGATATATTGGGAACAGGCCGTACTTTTATTCAGCAAACATACGACAGGTATAAAAGAATATGTCCTGACGAAAATTTTTATGTGGTCACCAGCACAAATTATAAAGATCTTGTGGTTAAACAATTGCCTGAACTTCGGGAAGATCAGATCCTTCTGGAACCACTTCGGAGAAATACTGCACCCTGTGTTGCTTATGCATGTTACAAAATACAGACAGTTAATCCTGACGCAATTATCATTGTGGCACCTTCCGATCATCATATTCAGCAGGAAGACGAATTTCTGGAACAGGTAAAAACAGGACTTGAATTTGCAAAAAATAATGATGTCTTGCTCACTCTTGGCATCACCCCCAACCGACCGGAAACTGGTTATGGATACATACAGATTGAAAGCAGTTCGATAGAAAACGAAACTGAAAACCTGCACAAAGTAAAAACCTTTACCGAAAAGCCGGATATCGATCTTGCCAAAATATTTCTGGAAAGTGGTGAATTCTTCTGGAATTCAGGCATATTCATCTGGTCGCTAAGTTCTATCCTGAAAGCTTTTGAAAAGCACCTTGGTTCGGTTTCCGAATTGTTTAAAAAAGGCCACAAGCTTTATGGAACTGCCAACGAGATTCCATTTCTTAACAAAACCTATTCAGAGTGCCAGAATATCTCCATTGATTACGGAATAATGGAAAAAGCAGACAATGTTTATGTGCTGTGTTCTGATTTCGGCTGGAGTGATTTGGGTACATGGGTATCATTGTATGAAAGCAGTAATAAAGATACGGAGGGGAATGTAGTTTCAGGAAAAGATGTGATGCTATATAATTCGACAAACTGTATTGTAAATATGCCTAAGGATAAACTCGTTGTTTTACACGGATTGGACGGATACATTGTGGTGGAATCTGAAGGAATACTGCTGGTTTGTAAAAAAGAAGACGAACTGCAAATCCGTCAGTTTGTAAACGATGTCAGGATGAATAAAGGTGAGAATTTTGTGTAGCCTGGGAAATGATATTTAAAGCAGGGAGATTTCGGGAACGGAATCTCCTTTTTTATTCCGGAGAAGGATTTGTTATTCCCAGTAATCGGGTTTGAAAGTGCTTCTGACACAACGGAATCCAATGTATGATTTGGCTGAATCCTGGTATTCGTAACTACGGGTTGAAGCCTGAACGTAGTATGCGATGTCTTTCCAGGAACCTCCGCGAATAACTTTTCGTTTCATCGCAGGCGAATCGTCAGGTTTTGCATTGTACTGAAAATCGGGACTAAAATCAGACATCAACTGATAGCTTGATTCATCGTAGGCGTTCGAAGTCCACTCGGCCACATTGCCAGCCATATCGTATAACCCGAATGAATTTGGAATAAAATTGGCCACTTTGGTCGTTGTCACACTGTTCTGATTGTCGGACACATAATTCCCCCGCATGGGCTTAAAATTGGCAAGAAAGTTACCTTCCTGGTCACGTGTATAGTAACTTCCCCAGGGAAACATTGTCATTTGATGGTTTCCACGTGCAGCATATTCCCATTCTACTTCAGTCGGCAAGCGGTAATCCATCACAGTCGCCATTTTAACCATGTCCTGATAAGCATTCAATTGTTGCGTTCGCCAAACGCAAAAAGCTTTTGCCTGTGCCCAGGTTACGCCTACCACCGGGTACTGATCGTATGCAACATGCGAAAAATACTTTCCGGTTAATGGTTCGTTGTATGAGAAAGTAAAATCCCGTATCCAAACCAAAGTATCAGGATAAACAGGGGTGCTTTCGCTCATAATAAATGATGAACGGTTCTGAACCGGCCCTTCTTTCCCGGATGCATCAACCACATTTCCGCCATAACTCTGTGTCTCGTAATTATAGCTGTTTGCGCGCTTTGCAGCCTGTTTGTAGTCAATCCAGTAGTATTCAAAACGCAGTTTACGGGTATCAATCTCTTTCTTGCTGAAGAATCTTTCGGTTTCCGGAATGTACATTTCTTCAAGGGAAGCCTGATAATCCGCATTTTTCCATTCAATGGGTTCCTGCCAGTTTAGTCTGGGAGTTTCAAGAATATCTCCCTTGCGGCCTTCTGTAATTAAAAATTCAGGAATTGATTCGGATAATAACTGACGGGCAATTGAATCTCTTACCCAATAAACGAATTGTCGGTATTCATTGTTTGTAATTTCAGTTTCGTCCATCCAGAATGAGGGTACCGAAATAGTTTTCACAGGCGTATTGGCATCATCGACTTCCTGATCGGAAGGGCCGATGTTGATGCTTCCCTGTTTAATGAAATTCATTCCGTAGGGAATGGGTTCATAATAGGGTTTTCTGTTCAGTGCGCCTGAAAGCTCGCCTGAACCAAACCTCTTGCATGAGCCAAGAAGAGCGAGCATAAACAAACCTATGAACAGAATTTTATACATTCAATAAATTAGTATTCCCAAAGGTTTTGTTCGTAATCGAAAATCGCCTTTTCAATCCGTTTACTTTCAAGCATCGCATTTTTCCCAACAAGATATTGACTGATATCGCGATTGTTATAAATATTGGCTTCTTTAACGATGTAGGAATTGAATCTCCTTTTCAGGAAGATATCGTCGTATGAAGAGTTCCGCGCGGTGTTCTGTGAATTAAATACTTCGTTGGCAGCCAAAAGTTCACGGGCTTCAGGATAGTAAATCCAGAATACCTGACGACGTTGCACGTCTTCCTGGTTGGTATCATCGTCGCGGTAAAATTCCTGAATCGGACAAATACCAATTACCCGGACATTCAATGTAGAAGATTGCTTGTCAAAATACCATTCTTCTTTCAGCATAAATTGTTTGACTTCTTCTGAACGGACTTCACCGGCCACAACCCGGTCAACCAATTCGCCGGTATCAACGTCCCTAACTTTACGGGTCCGGGTAGTTGCTCCAAATGCTTCTTTTACTTGTTCAAAAGTCATCGGAACCTTGAATTCATCATCATTTTTGGCATCGTAGGCAGTAATTTTGCCATCCTTTATTCCTTCAATAAAAAGGTTTACCAAACTGCGTCTTCCATCCACTTCTTTGGTTGGGAAATACAAGGGTTGGTTCATCTTTTCACGAAGATCAATAATACGCCAAACCTTTTTTGACCACATAACATCTGCTTCTCTCACATAAGGAAGAGGCGTTGGTTTGCGTTTATATGCATCAGTCCGTACATACGCACCGTCAATTATCTGTGCTTTTGTTTCAAGGGCAATTGACCCTAACAATCCAACCAACAATCCAAATAATACCAAATATCTTTTCATAACTATCTTATTTTAAAACCAATCGGAGACAATGGCCGTGTAGTTCCGTCATCACCTTTTGCTACAATATTATCAATGTATATAGTACTTCCTTGCGTTAAATTGTTTAAAAATGTCCTTTGCTCTTCTGTGAATCTGTTTGATTTGGAAGAAGCAGTTTTCACATAAGTTCCGGTAAAAGAAATATCAAATTGTGTGACCCTAAATTTCAAATCAAAGTCAAAGTCTTTTAATTCAGCAAATATTCCATCTTCTGCCAGCAAATCCTCTTTTTTAAGCGTACCACCGTTCAAACCACCAATGGTTGCCACCGGAGGCGGAACTTCTTTTACCCTATAAACCATGGAACCCATCGGACGTTTTTCTCCATTCATATCGGCAGTAACCGAGATCGAAGTACTCCTGCCCTGAACGTCCACCTTCGAAGGATATGCTAAATAATCTTCGCCAGACTTTTCAATGCGTCCGTTGGAAATAGAAACTGAAAGATTCTGAGAAGCCACGCCTGGAACTGAAACTTTTATCGGATTGGGTATTCCCATATAAAGTACATTCATTTTTGTAGGCGAAATTGTTACACTTGGCCTTCCTACCTGATATTCACCCTTGAAAGGGTACGTATTTATATTTCCTTCAGGAGTTCTGTATTTTATCAATCCCCCCCACTGAAAAGTACCAACCTGCGAAGCGGTGGCTTTGTAAATACCTTTACCATCGCGCATTGACAACTTGGTGTTGCCTACAAATATTTCAGGTTGCTGTGTGGTATCTTCTGCAGCCAAGAATATTTCAGCCTCAAATTGATCGCCTTCGAGTACATAAGTCGATGTAGCAAGTATCCTGGCACCCAAACGGTTAAAGTTAAAAGATGCTGCATCAATCTGACCGTAGAGCATTGAAATAATATTTGTTTCAGCATTCTGAATATCAATCTGCATTTTTGAGAGCAGGGTAACCACTGCAATCAATGGTTTGCTTTCGAAATGTAATATCTCCCAGGTCTTTTTCTCCCCACCTTCCTTCATATTTATTTTAGGGTCGGAAGTATCCAGTTGTTTTACAATATTTTCATAAATAGGAGTACCTTCCTCAAGATAAGAGGATAAAAATTCACGGTATTCGATAATGCTGTTTTTTAAATCGGTGCCCTTCTTCTTATTAATCATTATTTCTGAAGGAGTATTCAAATCATCTTCCTTCTTTATCAAAATTGTATCGCTGTTATTACTTATCATTATAGGTTCTTCAGGAGAAAGAATAAAGTCTGGACCGGCATCCTTTACAACTAATCCGCCTGAAGCAAGGACCAATTCCTGTTTTAAATCCTGTATTTTTTCAATCAATGCTTTTGATTTCGCCCTCACCTCATCCGATTTATCTTTCCATTCCTTTACTTTGGTGGGATTTTCAATGTAAGCAGCATCAAATGAACTGTATATCTGATTATTTTTTTGGGAAACAATATTTAGTGTCTGGGTTAAACTGGCGTCCACAACCCGAAATGATTCAAGCACCTCGGATGCCACATTTAGTGCCAACATCGCCGTCAGCACCAGATACATCATATTTATCATTTTTTGCCTCGTTGATTCCGGGCAATTCTTGCTCGACATAGTAGTGGCTCTATTAGTTACTTCTTCTTATAATTCATAGCCCCAAGCATATTTCCATAAATTGAATTGAGGGCATCAAGATGAGAATTCAATTTTTCAGCATTTTCTTTGTATTTTTTCATTTCCTGAGCTGACGAAGCAATAATCTGGTTCATTTGATTCAAATCTTCAAAGAACTTGCTCGATGCCTGAATTTGATCGCTTGTTCCTTTTAACTGTTTTTCGTAATTACCATTCAGCGATTCAATATTTTTATTCAAGCGCTGAAGATTATCGCCATAATTGGCTGAGTTTTGATCCAATTCTTTGAACCCTTTCTCAATTGATCCTGAAAGCTTGTGATAGGATTCAACCAGTTTATTTCCTGATTCGTCAATCTGGCGGGTAAATTTCTCACTCGATTCATTCAGTTTGTTGAGCATCCCTTCACCGGTCTTTGAAATTTTACTGGCAGTATTGCTATATGTACCAACCAATTCGCCAATAGAGTTACTCAATGTTGTATTTGCCTGCGTATTTACATCCGAGAATGCAATCATAGATTCGGAAGCGGAGTTGAGATTTTTGACATAAACGTCGGTAGCCAGTGTTGCCGAGGAGATATCGCTGATTCCTGATGCAGTGTTTGACAAATCGACCAGGCTCTTCCCTATTTTTGTCAAGAGTTCCGGAGTAATATTTGTGCTTCCGAGTAAAGAATCGATGTTTGATTTTAAAGAAGATTTGGCATCTTCTCCTGTTTCCACTAATTCGTAATCATCCTGCAATTCAGGATAGACCCTTGACCATTCGGGTTGTTCCATCGGTGGTTCGAAGGAAGAAATGAAGAATATGAAAGCTTCGGTAAGCAATCCGATGGTAAGCATAATTCCGGAATGGTTCCAGTGCTGAAGTTTAAATAATGCTCCAACAAGTACAAGCGCAGCACCCCAGCCATATACATAACCCATTAGGATTTTCCACTTTTTCGACTTAAGAATTTCGCCAACGTTCATGTGATCAGTATTATAAGTGGCAATTAAAATTCATTTCCAAATGAAGAGCGAACACAACGGAAACCAATGTATGATTTGGTGGTATCCTGGTATTCAAAACTTCTGGTAGATACCTGCAAATAGGCAGAAATATCTTTCCAGGATCCTCCACGGGTAACTTTTCGTTTCATCGCAGGCGCATCATCGGGTTTTGCATTGTATTCGAAATTCGGATTAAAATCATTGATGTATTGGTATGACGCCTCATCATAGGCAGAACTGGTCCATTCAGCTACGTTGCCTGACATGTCGTAAATCCCAAAATCATTGGGGTCGTAACTTCCAACCTTCATGGTCGCCATTCCACCGTCTTCTACATAATTTCCCCTAAGCGGTTTAAAGTTGGCCAGAAATGTTCCGTCTTTTTCACGGGTATAATAACCTCCCCACGGAAACATTGATAATTGCTTATCGCCTCTTGCAGCATATTCCCATTCTACTTCGCTGGGTAAACGGTAATCGTGCAAGGTAGCTTCCTGTCTTGAAGCAAGAAGATCATTCAAAAGTTTGGTTCTCCAATGACAGAATGCTTTGGCTTGTTTCCAGGTAACACCAACCACCGGATAATCGTCAAATCCCGGATGCCAGAAATATCGGGTCGCCCAGGGTTCGTTGTAGGAAAAGGTAAAATCGCGTATCCAGCAAAGGGTATCAGGATAAATAGGAGTCTGGTCACGCAGAATAAAGGATGCGCGGTTTTGAATGGCTTCTTCTTCTCCCAGGGCATTTACAACGGTACCATTGTAATTTTGAGTTTCATAATTGTACATGTTCACTCTTCGTGCAGCTTGCTTAAGGTCGATCCAATGGAATTCGTAAAATAATTTACGCGCATCGATTTCTCTTTTCTTGAAAAATCGTTCATTCTCAGGAACAAACATTTCCTCCAATGCTTCTGAATAGTCTGGATTGTTCCACTCAAGTTTTTCCTCCCAATTTATACGGGGCGGATCAACCGGATTTCCTCTCCTGTCTTCGGTAATCATAAATTCAGGAAACTGATCCGACAACAATGTTCTGGCAATTGAATCGCGGACCCACTGAATAAACTGTCTGTATTCGTTGTTGGTGATCTCAGTGTCATCAATCCAAAAGGCATCAACAGAAACAGTTTTTGAAGATGTATTCGAAGAGGTTACATCCTGATCGTTTGGCCCAAGATTAAAAGATCCTCTGTGGACAAAAGTCATTCCGTAAGGAGTTGGTTCGAACCATTTTCCTCTTCCTTTAACTCCTGTTAGTTCACCGTTACCTGATTTGCTGCAACTATTTAAAGTCGCGACCATCAAAATAACTAACCCAATAGAAAAAAGTTTTTTCATATTTCAGCTATATATTGCTTCTAAATTTCATTATAAAAATCTCACACTCTTGTATTTCTTACTTCTGTTTTTGCCCAAATCGAAACTGTATCCAATAAATATTTCATGCGAACCGTTTCCGTAACCTGACAATGCAGAAGTCATTATATCGTATGCATATCCAATTCGCATTCCGTTTATCAATTCAAATCCCAAAAGAACACCAATCGCGTCGTTGATCCGGTAATTTAATCCGGCAGAATACCTTTCTTTATAAACCACATCAACCGTAATATCTGCCTGATAGGCAACCATGTCGGTTTTAAAATAAACCGCAGGCTGTATTTCAAATAACGGATCAGAGAGACTGATATTGTACCCTGCCGACAGATAATAATGCCTTGCTAAATAGGTACGGGCCTGATCTGAAAAAACGATGGAGGCCTGGTTTAAATGTGTAACAGACGCCCCTATAAAATAATCGTTCGATTTTAGAAATAAGCCAAAACCCATATCAAACGCTAACTGACTAACATCTCCCTGAGGTATTCCTGATTCAGTAGTAGGTCCGAACATATCTCCCTCCGGAATGTACCACTCGCCATTGATAGCCAGGTTGTAAAATCCGGCTGATGCACCAATGCCCAAATTTCCCCATTTAGTCACTTTTCTGTATGCATAATCGAAACTAACTGCAATATTTTTTTGAAATCCCAACTCATCACTGATAATATTCAGTCCAACGCCACTGTTTATTCCAAATAACTCTGTCCCCGATTCAACACTAAACAACAGTGTTTTGGGAGCTCCAGGGATGCCATCCCACTGATAACGATTTAAAATTAAGCCATTTACCATTCCGCTACTGCCAGCATAGCCCGGATTAACCGATAACTGTGTCATCCGGTTAAAAGTGAACTGCGGATCTTGCTGAGCAATCGCGGCTAATATAGCTATTATATATAAAAATAAAAAGCAAAATATTTTTTTCATAAAAACACTGTTGCGACTTGAATTCGCCCTGATAGCGTAAAGTAAAGCATTAATTTTTTACAGTTCACAAAAAGAGATATTATCTAAAGTCACTGAACGTATTTTAAAATCATTTATTTTGTCTTTTGTGCATTTTACGGATATTTTTCCACCATCTGTCAGGGATTTCACCATGCGATGCTTTGTTATAATCTTCTTCATCACAGGGGATTACGTATATTTCTTTCTGCTTTCTCTCTTCATCTGATATTTCCAACCACCACCG
>JAUYEQ010000278.1 GCA_030691295.1 Bacteroidota bacterium | reverse complement strand
GCTATTCACTAATTTCTCCAATCAAACTTTTATTTAAATGGATCTTGATTTCTTCATGTTCCAATCCTTGTCCCAGCAGGAACATCAGCTTGGTTATAGCTGCTTCCGTTGTCATATCCCTGCCACTTACCACTCCTGCATTTAACAGTTCAGAACTGGTTTCATATTGACCCATTTTGACTGCACCGCCCTGACATTGAGTGATATTAAGGAATATTATTTTTCGTTTAATTGCATTTTTTATCTGGCTGATCATCCATCGGGAAGTCGGAATATTGCCTGAACCAAATGATTCCAGTACGACTCCTTTCAAGGCTGGAATGTTCAGTATATTTTCAAAAACCATTCGTCCGATACCCGGAAATATTTTTAAAATGACCACATTTTCATCAAAATGAGTCCTCACTTTCAGTATTCCTTTGAGCACTGAACGGTGAATATTCTCCTGAAAATATATTATTTCAACTCCGGCGTTTGCCAGAGGAGGATAATTAACGGATGAGAAAGCACTAAAATCATCGGCATGACGTTTCGAAATCCGGTTGCCCCTAAATAGTTTTGAATTGAAATACACGCAGACTTCAGGAACAATGGCTTTGCCGTTTTTTTTTGCGGCTGCAATTTGAATGGAGGTTATCAGGTTTTCTTTTCCGTCAGTCCTCAAGATTCCAATCGGAAGTTGTGATCCTGTCAAAACAATTGGTTTGTCGAGGTTTTCAAACATGTAGCTTAGTGCCGAAGCGGTGTAGGCCATTGTGTCGGTGCCGTGCAAAATTACAAATCCATCGTATTTACTGTAATTACGTTCAATGGTGTTGGCAATTTTCACCCAGATGGCCGGGGTCATGTTTGATGAATCGATGGGAGGTGTGAATGTAACCACCTGAAGATTGTATCCCAAACGGTTGAGATCCGGAACTTCTTCCTGAATCTCGTCAAACTTAACCGGAACGAGCATGCCGTTGGTTGACTTTTGAACCATTCCGATGGTGCCACCGGTATATATAATGAGAATTGATGGCTTGTTTTCCACTTGTTAATCTGCTTATTGACTGATGGATATTTAAATTCCAAATAGTTTGCGGGCGTTTTCAGTGGTGATTTTTGCAATTTCACCAACTGTCAATTGGTGAAGATCGGCAATTTATTGCGCAATATGTACAAGATAGGAACTTTCATTTCGTTTCCCCCGAAACGGAACAGGTGTTAAATATGGCGAATCGGTTTCCAGTAAAAGGTTTGATGGATCTATTTTGCTGATTATTTCGTCCAATCCACTTTTTTTAAAGGTGATAATTCCGTTGACACCAATTTTAAAACCCAAATCAATAACCAATTGTGCCTGTTCAACTGTCCCTGAGAAACTATGAAATACTCCTGTGAGGTTTTTATCTTTTTCTTCAAGCAATACATTATATACCTGCTCAAAAGAATCGCGTACATGGATAACTACCGGCAACTGATATTCGCGGGCGAGATTAAGTTGAAAACGGAATGCATGGGTTTGTTCTTCCAGAAAAGAAGTTTCCCAGTATAAATCGATCCCAATTTCGCCGATACCATAAAACTTTCTTTTTTTCAGCCAGTATTCAACCACCTGTAATTCTTCCTGATAATCGTGATTCACAGAAGTTGGATGCAGACCCATCAGCGGAATACAAATGTGCGGATAGGTGTCAACCATATCGAGCAGGTTCTTTACCGACGAACGGTCAATATTGGGAAGTATAATTTTCCTGACATCGTTGGAATAAGCCCGCTGAATGATTTCATCACGGTCGTGAATGAAGTCGGTTGAATAAATATGAGAATGGGTATCAATCAACATTTTTCGCAAAATTTGACCAAAATAAGAGAAAATTAGTCACCTGAATATGAAGCGAATATTATTTTATTGTGTCTGATGAAGAATTTATTTTGTTTCAGGGCAGATTCTGTGGTCGGATTGTCAGCATTCGATAAATTGGTTTGTGCAATAAGCAACAATAAACCTGATGTAAATACAAAAAAAAGGTGTCAGGCAATGATTTTCAAAATTGAATTGCCTGACACCGCAGAATTTATACTGAATTGATTGATTAAACGACACCCTGAGCGAGCATTGCATCGGCCACTTTTACAAAGCCACCAATATTGGCACCCACTACATAGTTTACTTTATCTCCGTTTTTACCATATTTGACACAAGTATCATGAATTTCTTTCATAATCCGGTGCAGATACATATCGACTTCTTCTTTCGGCCAGTTCATCCGGATAGAATTTTGCGACATTTCCAATCCTGAAACAGCCACTCCGCCAGCATTCACCGCTTTTCCGGGGGCAAAAGTAATTGCTTCGGTCAGGTAAGTTACAGCTTCGGAGGTACAACCCATGTTCGAGGTTTCGGCGACAAGGAAGCATCCGTTTTTGACCAGAAGTCTGGCATCTTCCAGATTGACTTCATTTTCGCAGGCACAGGGAATGGCGATATCGACAGCACATTCCCACGGTTTTTTACCGGCAATAAACTGAGCGCCAAATTCTTCGGCATAAGGCTGAACAACATCATTGTTAGATGCACGCAGTTCAAGTAAATAGTTCACTTTTTCGTCTGTAATACCTTCTGCATCGTAAATGTATCCGTCCGGACCTGAAATTGTAACTACTTTTCCGCCAAGCTCGTTTATTTTCGTGATCGCACCCCAGGCAACATTTCCAAAACCGGAAACGCTGAATGTTTTTCCTTCAACTTCTTTTCCAAGTGTTGTGAGCATGTGCTGAACGAAATAAACAGCTCCGAAACCGGTTGCTTCCGGACGTATCAAACTTCCGCCCCAGCCAATTCCTTTTCCGGTTAAAACACCGGTAAATTCATTTTTGAGCCGTTTGTACTGACCAAAAAGAAACCCGATTTCGCGTCCACCAACGCCGATATCACCTGCCGGAACGTCGGTATTCGGACCAATGTGACGGTAAAGTTCACTCATAAAAGATTGGCAGAAACGCATGATTTCGTTGTCAGACTTGCCTTTGGTGCTGAAATCAGATCCGCCTTTTCCTCCGCCCATAGGAAGAGTGGTCAGGCTATTTTTAAATGTTTGTTCAAATCCCAGGAATTTCAGCACACTCAATGTTACAGTCGGGTGAAAACGCAACCCACCTTTGTAAGGGCCAATGGCCGAATTGAATTCAACCCTGAATCCACGGTTGACCTGAACTTCACCTCTGTCGTCGATCCATGGAACACGGAAAATAATGGTGCGTTCCGGTTCGACAATTCGTTCCAGAATTTTAGCTTTTTTGTATCGCGGATTTTTCTGGTAAACATCCCAGACCGATTCCACCACTTCCTGAACTGCCTGATGAAACTCGCGTTCCCCTGGAGTGCGGACTTTCAGAGCCTCCAAAAATTCATTTATTTCTGCTTTCATAAGTGCTTTAATTTTTAATAATAATAGCCAAAGTTATGACATTCACGTGTCGGATATTCCGATTCAGTAAAAACTAATAAATATTTATGTGACTGACAGTGTGTGAGATAAAGCAGTGCGAATGAATGTTTAACAACATTGGTTGACTTTCGTCAGTATTTCAAACGCCCACAAATAGCCGTAAACAGAAAATCCGGAGAAATACATTGATTTCTCCGGATTGTTTTGGGTTTTAGTTCGTTTGCAATTATTTCTGAAATTCAATTTTAAATCCGATCACCTGCCAATTGGGTAATTTTGAAGGCTTGCTGATAACCAACACATCATCTTCCTGATTCCATTTGATTTTTTCAGCGCTTCCGAGCATTTTAATGGAAGCTACTTTTTGTGTTGAGACTTTTGAATTTTTTCCCAAAGAAAGGATTTTAATATTGTCGGTTGGAGCTTGCATACAATAAGCAAAAAGGGCTTTGTCTTTTGTTGTAAAGCGAATATCAGATGATTCATAAGGCCGAACATCACTTAATCCGCCAAATTGTCCTTTGGGTTGGTTTTTTAATGTTGAAGGACCTTCACCATATACTTTCCATGGACGCGATCCATAAATGCCTTCGCCATTGGCAGGGGTCCATTTTCCAATTTCATCCAGAATGGCCAGAACATCCGGTTCAAGGTCACCTTCCGGAGTTTGAACTACGTTAATGAGCAGGTTTCCGTTTTTGCTGACAATATCGACCAGCATTTGAATAATTTCAAGTCCGGAGCGGTATTTCTGACCTGTTCGGTAATACCAATCGCCGATTGAAGTGTCGGTTTGCCACGGATACGGATTAATTGAATCTGCAACTCCGCGCTCAATGTCCATGACCCAGCGGCCATTTGCATTTTCAGGATGGTGTTTGGCGGTGTAAACTGCATCCAGTTTTCCGCCGTTTTTAGCGATATCCTGATTGTAGTAATGTGCCAGCATCGTGCGGCCAACTTCGCCAAAAGGCAGTTCGCTGTCAGAATAAAGCAGATCGGGCTGGTATATGTCAATCAATTCGGTGATGCACGACAACCAATGCTGATGGTTTAACGGATCTTTTGTCAGCCATTCGTTGTCGTCGGGAGCAGTTTTTTTGTGGTACAAATCTGCATATTCTTCATCGTTCCCATCGTAAGGCACCCCCGCCATTGGGCCGGTTTTATCGGCGCCACGGCTACTCTGAAACCAGGTGTAGCTGGCTCCCAAATGTTCGGAGACCCCAAAACGCAATCCTTCTTTTTTAGCTGCTTTTTGCCAAAGTTCAACCACATCTTTCTTTGGTCCCATGTTCACCGAATTCCATTTGTGGATTTTCGAGTTCCAAAGGAAAAAATTATCGTGGTGGGTAGCCATGCTGACAAAATATTTAGCGCCAATTTTTTTGTATAGTGCCATTAGTTTCTCCGGATCCCATCGTTCGGCTTTCCAAAGCGGGATAATATCTTTGTATCCGAATTTGGATGGATGGCCATAGTTTGCAACATGGTAAGTGTAGTGTTCGTCGGGCTTATCGCTAAAGGCATTTTTACTCCAGTCCCATCCCTGGTTCTGGTACATTTTTTTTGCATACCAGTCGCCCTGGCGAGGTACAGCCTGTGGTCCCCAATGCGCCCAAATCCCGAATTTGGCATCGCTGAACCATTCCGGATATTTGTACTGTTTGAACGATTCCATGGTCGGCTCAAACTTTTGCGAAAACAACTGGCTGCAAGGCACAATACTGAATGATAAAATCAGAAATGCCACACAAAGTGATTTTTGAATTTTGGTTTTCATTGGGATGGTATTAAAGATATTGATCCAATTTTCGTTTCGAGATTTCGCCCACTACTGCTTTAATGTCTTCTGCGCGGTCGCGTTTGCAAACCAGAATTGTATCACCTTCCTGAACAACAATTACATCGTCGAGTCCAACCACGGCAACCAGGCTGTTTGGCGCATATACATAAGAATTTTTGCTATCGAGAAATACGACTTCTCCAACCTGGGCATTCTGATTTTCATCTTTTTTGTCGTATTTGTAAACTTCTTCCCAGCTTCCCAAATCGTTCCATACAAAGTCGCCCTGAACCAGAAATACATTCGATGCTTTTTCCAGAATTCCGTAGTCGATTGAAATGGATTTGACTTCGTTGTAAATCCGATCAACCGCTTCTTCGTATGTATCGGCGCCGATGTGTTCCCTGATTCGTATCAAATCGGCATACAATTCAGGAGCATATTGCTGAACTGATTCAAGAAAAACCGAAACTTTGAAAATGAAGATACCGCTGTTCCAGAAGAATCCGCCATCTTTCAGGTATCCGGTGGCGACTTCCACGTTGGGTTTTTCAACAAACTTGTTTACCGCGAAAGATTTAATGGCCTGCCCAATTTGAATTTCGCCGGCAGTTTGCACATATCCGTAGCCGGTAGCCGGAAATTTAGGTGTGATTCCGATGGTTACAATTCCATCTTTTTTATCTGCAATCAAAACTGCCGATTCAATGGTTTGTCTGAAAAGTTCGTCATTCTGAATAAGATGATCGGAAGGCGAAACAATCAGGATTCCTTCAGGATCTTTTTCAGCAATAAACAATGCTGCCAGACCAATAGCAGGAAGTGTATTTTTACCGACAGGCTCATAAATCATGTTCTGTTTGGGTAAATTGGTGGTTTGCGATTCCAGCACTTCCTTTTGACTTTTCGCTGAAACAACGTAAATGCAATCTTCAGGAATGAAATTCGCGAACCGCTGTACCGACTCCTGAATAAGCGATTGATCGCCAAAAAGGCTGAGATATTGTTTCGGTTTTGCAACCCGGCTGCGTGGCCAGAAACGTGTTCCGGATCCTCCGGCCATTATAAGACAATAATTTTTGCTCATTTCGAAATAGTTTAATGTTCAGAGACCAAAGTTATTGTTTAAACTTTCTCTGTGTTTCTTTGAACTGAGTTTTAAAACTGAACCAGAATTTTCATCACTTGTCCCGGATTGGCAGCCCATTCAACAACTGCACCGGCAGCTTCTTCAGGTTGTATGATGCGGGTGATCATTTCGTCGAGCGGGAAATTGCCTTGTTTCAGGTAGTGAATTACGGCCTCAAAGTCAGATGGAGTCGCGTTCCGGGAACCCAGAATGTCGATTTCTTTCTGTACCCAAAGTTTGGTCGCAAAACTGACATCGTTTTTGGCGTATCCGATGCATACCACGCGGGCTGCAAACGCGGCTTCCTCCAAAGCTGCCTGATAAGTAAACGGGTTTCCGGCAGCCTCGATGACTACATCAGGGCCGTGTCCGCCGGTGATTTCCTGCAAAGCTTCGTGCAAGTTGTTGGTTTTTGAATTGATGCAATAGTTGGCGCCGATCTTTCGGGCAAGTTCCAGTTTTTGATCGTCGATGTCAACGGCAATCACTTTTGCACCGCGCAAAGCAGCCCGGATAATTGCTCCTGAGCCGATCATTCCGCAGCCGAAAACCATCACAGTGTCGATGTCGGTTACCCGTCCGCGGTCAATGGCATGGAAGCCAACTGTCAGCGGCTCAACCATTGCCAGTTCTTTGGCCGAAAGCTGGTCGTCGATAATCAGTTTTAGCCACGGAACGGTAATGAATTCCTGCATGGCTCCATCGCGCTGAACACCAAGTGTCTGGTTGTAACGGCAAGCGTTGAAACGGCCTTTCCGGCACGAAGAACACTGACCACAGTTTGTATATGGGACAACAGTTACGGCCTGTCCGGTTTTGAAATTTGCCGGAACGTCTTCGCCAGCAGCGGCAATCACTGCCGAGATTTCGTGTCCCGGAACGCGGGGATAATCCACCATCGGGTTTTTTCCCATAAAAGTGCTAAGGTCGGAACCGCAGAACCCAACGTAATTGATCTTTAGCAGCACTTCGCTTTTCCCGGCAACAGGCACAGGGCGATCTGTAATCTGAATATTTTCCGGTGATATTATTTGAATTGCTTTCATGGTTGTAAATTATAAATCTTCACGGCGTTTTCGCCCATTATTTTTGTCTGTTCTGTTTCTGAAAAGGTTGAGATGGTTTCCCTGACCAGATCGGCCCAGTTTTTATAGGAAGTGGCAACCAGGCAAACCGGCCAGTCGGAGCCAAAAAGCAAACGGTCGGAGCCAAAAGCTTCCAGCACTACATCAAAGTATGGCTGAAGTTGTTCTGGTGTCCAGCAATTAAAATCGGCTTCGGTTACCATTCCTGAAATTTTGCAACTCACGTTTTCACGCTTTGCCAGTTCCTGAATGTTCACTTTCCACGGCGACAATTCGTTTCGGCCAATCAACGGTTTGGCAATGTGGTCGAGCACAAAAATCTGATCGGGATGCTGATCGACAAACCGGATCGTGTTGGGCAACTGCCGTTCGAAAATCAGGATGTCGTAAACAAGCGAATATTTTTTCAGCAACGAAATGCCACTGTTAAAATCTTTCCGGAGGATAAATTCAGGATCGGTTTCGCCCTGAACCACGTGTCGCAGTCCTTTCAGAATATTTTCGCCTGAATATTTTTCCAGATAAGTTTCAATATTGTTCTGAATTAAAGGCAGCCAGCCAACCACGCCTTTCATGAATTTATTCTGATGAGCCATGCCGATCAGCCAGTCGGTTTCTTCGACCGATTGTCGCGCATGAACTGAAATAACCCCGTCGATTCCTGCTTCTGCGATGGTTTGTTCCAGCTTTTCAGGAAGAAAATCGGTACGGATAACTTTCATCGAATCATTAATCCAGTCGTATTCCACCGGATTGTACTGCCAGTAATGATGATGTGAATCAACGATCATTTCAGAGGTATTTAAAGTGTTCGCCTATAATTTTCTGATCCTTCAGTTCTTCCCAGAATCCGGAAGGTAAACCGGCTGCCAGTACATCCACATTGCGGCGGATGCGTTCAGGTTTGCTCGGGTTGAGCGCCACTGCGTTTACCTGTGGCATTGCAAGTGCAAACTTCAGGCAGGCATCGCCGGGCGAAACATTGTATTTTTTGCAGACGGCAAAGAAAGTTTCGCGCCACGCCAGTAATTTATGGTCTTCAGCCGAAGTTGGATCAATTTTCCGGTAATCGAAAAACTCGCCTCCGGTGAGAAAACCGGCATTGAAAATGGCTGAGTTGATAATGCCCACACCATCGGCATTGATCCGCTCAACGAATTCGATGATTTCAGGCGGATGGTGGTAAATGGTTAGTTTGTTGGCAAACATCACCCAGTCGAATTTAACATGATCGTACAATTCTTTAATCGTCAGCCAGTCTTTTGCGCCGATGCCAACGGCTTTCACTTCGCCTTTTTCTTTCAGTTCGAAGAGCGCTTTGTAGGCTTCCAGAATATCGGTTACCCTTTTGGTACGGTCGGTGGCGTCGGTGGCAGCGAACAAATATTCGTCGGGATCGTGCACCGAAACTACCTGTGGTTTGTAATATCCGCCCAGCAACTCGCAGCCCTGATTCCAGCATTCGAGTATTCCGGAGTAACTTATTTTTTGAATGGCATCGTATTTCAGGTTGACCCACGCACCGGGTTCAAAAGTGGGTTCGCCGGTGGTCAGTGGAATTCGGTACCAACCCAGTTTATTGCTGATGATGATGTCGTCTTTGTCAACGCCAAGCTTTTTCAGTCCGGCGCCAATTACTTCCAGCGCCAGTCCTGCACCGTATTTTCCGGCGCAATCAATCATCGGGGTCGATTCCGAAACCTCGAACCATTGCTGCATGATTTGCAGTTTCACCTCTTCGGGTAATTCCTGATAAAGGTTGCCCATGAAACTCGTTCCGTAGATGATTGACGGAACGGTAAGTCCGGTTTTCCCAAACGGTTTTAACGATAGTTTTGTATTGTTCATCTTTATTTGTCCATTTTGTAAATGCGCTCCATCAATTGCCATTTTTCGTCGGCAGTTGCTTCAGCCGAAGTTTGCTGAAACCTTGAAACGTAGGCTTCCCATTCGCTTTGCCGCGGTTTCCCAGCCAGTTGGTCCATGGCACGGTCGTGATCGAAATCGGGAACCGTGTCCATAATCATAAACAGCCGTGTGCCGAGCAGATAAATTTCCATGTCGATGATTCCCACTTCGCGCATTCCCTGTGTGATTTCGGGCCAGGCAGCTCCGGGAGCATGTACTTTTTTGTAATCTTCGATAAGTTGAGAGTCGTCTTTCAGCGAAAGGGTTTTGCAGTAACGTTTTGTTTCGGTTGGCATAATCTGGGGTTTATAAATGAACTTTAAGTAGTTGTATTTATGGAACACAACTCACCCCCTCGCATCTGCGATGCTTTCCCCCTCTCTTTTTTAAAGAGAGGGGGACGTCCGCAAGCGGATCTGGGGGTGAGTTGGGATATAATCACAAATTCAAAAGCGATATTATTTGATTCTAATTACTACAAATGCACTTTCAATGTCCGATATCCATAAATGGCAATTACCACAAAACAGATGAGCGGTAAAATGAAGGAGAAGTTTACTGCAGGCAATCCGGCAACAGTTCCCAGATCGATGATTGCTCCTTGCAGTGGCGGCATTAATGCGCCTCCAACAATGGCCATTACCAAACCGGCAGCCCCGAGGGTAGCATCTTCGCCAAGTCCTTCAAGCGCAATTCCGTAAATGGTTGGAAACATGAGCGACATAAACGCTGAAACGCCAATCAGGCAATACAAACCGGCCATTCCCTCAATCAGGATCACGCCTAGTGTCAGCACAAAACCGCCGATTGCAAATGCTGTTAAAAGCAATCTCGAATTCAGGTATTTCATCAGCATGGTGCTGATAAACCTGCTCGACAGGAAAATTGCCATCGCAACAATGTTGTAGTTCTGCGCGGTAGCTTTATTGATTCCTAAGTTTTCGGCATACTGGATAATGAATGTCCAGCACATAATTTGAGCAGCCACATAAAAAACCTGCGCGATTACACCTTCGCGGTATTTTACGTTGGCAATCAGTCTTCTGAAAGTATCCATTGCATGAATGGTATGGTCGGGATCTTTGCGTTTGGGCATCTTGAAAAAGAAAATGACCAGAAGCATGGCGATCACCACAAACCCAAGCATAATATACGGATCACGGATCACAGCCAGATCGTGTGTGCGGATGGCTGCTTTTTCGGCTGCGCTCAGCGTTGTGAAAATCAGGTCTCCGGCCTCATTTCTTATATCCGATTGAAGCGAAGTCAGGATAAAATTTGAAGCCACAAACATACCAAGTAACGAGCCCATCGGATTAAACGACTGGGCCAGGTTCAGTCTTCTGGTAGCGGTTTCTTCATCGCCCATCGACAGAATGTATGGATTGGCGGTAGTTTCCAGAAATGCCAGTCCGAAAGTTAAAATGTACAGCGACAAAAGGAAGAATTCAAAAACTTCATACTTTGCGGCGGGGTAGAACAAGAGCGCTCCCAGGGCATACAATCCCAATCCGACCATGATGCCTTTTTTATAACTGTACCTTTTTACATACAAGGCAGCCGGAATGGCCATTGTGGCATATCCGCCGTAAAATGCAAACTGTATCATAGCGGCTTTTGCATTCGAAATCTCCATGACGGTTTTAAACGCGGCTACCATCGGATTGGTAATGTCGTTTGCAAATCCCCAAAGAGAAAACAAACTGGTAATCAGGATAAAAGGAACCAGCAATTCCCTTGAAACAACTTTAGCTTTGGATTTAGTATTCACAATTCAGATCGTTTAGTTTATTTACTGATTCAAAAATCATTAAACTAATCCGAATTGCCAAATTCAATTTAGAAAAGGACACTTCGCAAAGCTTTGCACTTTAAGAAATGTGTTGAGGAACATTTTTTTGAGGGTGTGACTAAGCACATTTTAGAATGTGTAACACTGATGATTTTAGAATCAAAAATTCACCACAGATTACTCAAATTTTCACAGATTAAAATCCGTGTTAATCTGTGAAATCTGTGGTGAGTAAAAATCATTTAGATTTGTAATTTCAGCCATTGTTTTAATAACCCGAATTTATGGCCAAAAGGCATGTTTCATTAAAAGACCTGGCAACCGAATTGAACGTTTCCATTTCAACCGTTTCGAGGGCGTTGAAAAACCATCCGGATATTAGTTGTGAAATGACCCGAAAGGTTCAGGAATTGGCACGCGCCAGAAACTACACGCCCAATCCGCTTGCCATGGGCTTGCTGAGGCAGGAAACGCGCATGATTGGTGTGATTGTCCCGGATTTGGTAACTCATTTTTTCTCGTCG
>JAUYEQ010000272.1 GCA_030691295.1 Bacteroidota bacterium | reverse complement strand
TACATCGAATAACGTTTTACCGGGTGGCATTTCAACTTTCTGAACCTTCCCGTTTATGCTGCAAATGTATTCAAAGCTCAGGTAGTGGAGTAAACAAATGCGCACTTTTTCACAAAAGTTGCTGAATGCAGTTTTTCCCTTGCAGTAAACCCTACGAATCAATTCCAATAAAAGGAAAACGATCAGGGAAACAAAGATTTGGGATTTTACAGCATTTTCGCTTGTTACCACAAATGATTTGATTTGTAGGTTTTGTTTCATTAATTTGAAAAAAATCTCGATATCCCAGCGTTTCTTATATAGTTCCACTAAGAAAACTACCCATTTTTTCGGGTAGCTATACATAATTGCATTTGATAGAGCAAATTTTTGGTTTCGCTCCTGAGTTTTTTACCCCAATTGATTAGTTGGTGCTATTTTCACCACCTAAAATTGTGCTTTCGTTGTTATTTTTCAATTTCCGGGCATAATTCTCCCTTTAATGTTTAATATCTATGTTTTATTGAATCAATTTTTACTATGCTGCTACCTTGCCCGGCCTGGTGGCCGCTTCAAGTGCCGCTCGCTCCTGTTTCAGTATTTCCCTCCCAATTTTCTTGAGGTTGTAGGCGCACACGCCCAACCCGATGTAATTTTTAAAATGCGGATAGCTGATAGCCCCGGTCGGGGCAACGGTCCAGCCCACGGTGTTCCAATTCGTTGATGTTTGATTCGATCGCGCTGTGTTTGTTTTTTAGCTTTTTAAATAACCTGCCGCACTCTTCCATTTCTTCGTTTCTGTTACGCTTTCCAAGTTTGGGGATAACGACCTGGGGCACTTCCAACTGCAATATTTGTTTGTTTTCTTTTAACCCAACTTGCAGCCTTTCCACTAAAACAACAAAAAAATCATTGAAAAATGCAGTTATTTCGGGGTAAGTGAGGGAATATTTTTCACAATATTCCGGGTAAGTATCTGATATTCAGTTGTATTTTTTTACTGATTTTCATTTGTAGTCCCCAAGGGGGTATTGTATATCAGTGAGTTACGGTGTAACTTGCGGGCATGTATTTCAAAGTATCCATGCGCACCAATCCCGCCACGGGAGTCTATTCAGGCTATTACCGATTAGTGGAGAGTTATCGCAACCATTGCGACCGGGTATGCCATCGGACTATGCTGAACGCTGGCTATCTGGATGAGCTGACCACCGACCAGTTGAACCTGATCCAGAAGATACTTACCTCAAAAGTCGCCAACCGCGCTAATGCTCTGTTTGAATTTCCTTATACTGACGATACGACGGTGATCCGCTATGTCGATGAGTTTTACAATCGGATGGAGCGAAGATCAGGCACGTCTGACCCTGACCCACATCCGAAGCCGGGCAGTTTATCCGGCTTCGGAGCTGGAAACAACGCGGTGGATCAGGGAAAATTCGGCGTTGTGCGAGATCACCGGGTTCGACATCGAACAGGTTACCAAAGACCGGCTATATTCCATCTCAAAAAAGCTGTATGCCGAAAAGCAAGCGCTGGAGCAGCACTTGTCAACGCGCACCAACGAGTTGTTTGACATTCAGGATAAAATAATACTTTACGACCTGACCAACACTTATTTTGAAGGCCGGAAACAGGGCAGTAAACTGGCAAAATTTGGACGTAGCAAGGAAAAACGCAGCGATGCCAAATTGGTTGTGCTGGGGCTGGTAATCAATCCTGAAGGTTTTATTAAATACTCTTCGATTCTGGAAGGGAACATGGCCGATAGCAAAACGCCCGAAGGGATGATCGGTAAATTGCGCATCAAAACATCCTTTTCGGCCAGAAAAGCACTGATCGTTATTGATGCGGGCATTGCCACCGAAGAAAATCTGGAGATGATACTGGGCAAATGGGCAGGTACGGAAACTTTACAATGCCCTGAAATACAAATACATACCCTTCGTAAAACGAAAATCCGTAGTACACAAATCCGAACTCGAAAAATGCCAATTCATTGAACAGCAAGAATTCCATTCGGATTAACTGCAAGTTGGGTTAAAATTTACACTTACGATTTGAAACAAATTACCTATTTGTTCTGATAGTTTACAACAAAAAACAAAGGGCACCTTTTGGGTACCCTTTGTTTAATATTTAAATATTCATTTCTTACGCTATTGGGGCAGGACCTCCAAATGCCATGGGAGGAAGAATTGGATCATGCCCCCTGACATTTTTAATCGAACCGTTTATACTCTCATATTTCTGAATATTATCCTGTAAGGCCATCAGTAACCGTTTGGCATGTTCAGGAGTCAAAATAATTCTCGACTTTACGTTTGCCTTTGGAATACCAGGCATTACCCTGATAAAATCAAGCACAAACTCAGAACTTGAATGCGTAATAACTGCCAGATTTGAATAAATACCCTGAGCTATCTCTTCGGTTAATTCAATCTGCAACTGATTGTTGTTTTTTAAATCTTCCATTGGTTAATCTCTTGATGACATTCTATCAGAATCTTTCATCTCAACCATTTTGTCGTATTCATCACGTGAGCCGACAACAAGGTTTTTGTATTCTTTCAAACCGGTACCGGCAGGAATCAGATGTCCGCAAATTACGTTCTCTTTCAATCCGTCGAGGTAGTCAACTTTACCATGAATCGCAGCTTCGTTCAGTACTTTTGTTGTTTCCTGGAACGATGCGGCTGACAACCAGCTACGTGTTTGAAGCGAAGCCCTTGTAATACCCTGAAGTATCTGGCTCGATGTTGCAGGAATTGCATCACGGCCTTCAACCAACCTTTTATCGCGACGGCGAAGGGTAGAATTTTCATCTCTCATTCGACGCGAAGTAATAATCTGTCCTGGTTTCAGGCTATCTGAATCCCCTGCATCAATCACAACCTTCTTATTGTAAATCCAGTCGTTTTCGTGAAGGAATTCATGCTTGTCAACAATTTGTTTTTCAAGGAATCTGGTATCGCCCGGATCGTCAATGTCAACCTTGCGCATCATCTGGCGAATAATCACCTCGTAATGTTTGTCGTTGATTTTTACCCCCTGCATACGATATACATCCTGAACTTCATTCAAAATATATTCCTGAACAGCAGTTGGCCCTTTGATCGCAAGGATATCGGCAGGAGTAATCGCACCGTCAGAAAGTGGAATACCGGCACGGATATAGTCATTTTCCTGAACAAGAATCTGACGTGACAGCGGCACTAAATAACGTTTAACATCTCCACCTTTCGAAGTAACCACGATTTCACGGTTACCACGTTTGATTTTACCAAGAGAAATTTCACCGTCGATTTCAGAAACGATTGCAGGGTTCGAAGGATTTCTTGCCTCGAACAACTCCGTAACACGTGGCAAACCTCCCGTGATATCACCGGCTTTACCGGCTGCACGTGGGATTTTAACCAATACAGCACCCGCTTCTACAATCTGACCGTCTTCAACAGCCATGTGACCACCTACCGGTAAGTTGTATGTACGGATTGTATCTCCTTTTTCATCCAGAATTCTTAAACCCGGATTTTTGGTTTTATCTCTGGTTTCAATGATTACTTTTTCCTTGTAACCAGTTTGCTCATCAGATTCCTCGCGGTAAGTGACGCCATCAATTACCTGTTCAAATGAGATTTTTCCTTTGAATTCAGTAATGATTACACCGTTATATGGATCCCATTCACAAATACGCATTCCTTTTTTCACTTCCTGACCGTTGTCAATAAACAGCTTGGAGCCGTATGGAATATTATGAGTAGAAAGTTGGATTCTTGTATTTTTATCGATGATACGTAATTCAGCAAGTCGGCTAACAACGATGTTGGTTTTCACACCCGCTTCGTTGAAATGCTCTACTTCCCTCAATTCGTCAATTTCGGCAATACCATCATATTTCGACTCGACAGATGATTGTGTTGAAATGTTACCAGCGATACCCCCTACGTGGAACGTACGAAGTGTAAGCTGTGTACCAGGCTCACCAATTGACTGTGCAGCAATAACTCCTACTGCCTCGCCACGTTGAACCATTGTACTTCCGGCCAGATTAAGACCGTAACATTTTGCGCAAACTCCGACTTTTGATTCGCAAGTCAAAACTGAACGAATTTCAACCGATTCGATTGGTGATTCATCAATTACTTTTGCAATTTCGTCGGTAACAATTTCACCTGAACCAACGATCATGTCACCAGTTAGCGGGTTGAAAATATCGTGAACAGTTGTACGTCCTATAATTCTCTCGTTCAGCGAAGCAACCACTTCCTCGTTGTTTTTAATCGCCGAAGCAACCAGACCACGCAAAGTACCGCAATCTTCTTCCTGAATGATAACATCCTGTGCAACGTCAACCAACCTACGGGTCAGATAACCGGCATCGGCTGTTTTAAGGGCAGTATCGGCCAAACCTTTACGTGCACCGTGGGTTGAAATAAAGTATTCCAATACCGACAGTCCTTCTTTAAAGTTTGCTAGGATCGGGTTTTCGATAATCTGAGAACCTGTTGATCCCGACTTCTGTGGTTTTGCCATCAAACCCCTCATTCCGCAAAGCTGACGAATCTGCTCTTTGGAACCACGGGCTCCCGAATCAAGCATCATATATACTGAATTGAAACCCTGACGGTCGGTGCTCAATGTTTTCATTACCGAATTGGTAAGTTTGGCATTGGCATGTGTCCAGATATCAATTACCTGATTGTAACGTTCGTTATTTGTAATGAAACCCATGTTGTAATTGGCCATTACTTCTTCAACTTCCGCATAACCAGCTTCAACAATTTCCTTCTTGTCGTCAGGAATAATTACATCGCTAAGATTAAACGACAAACCACCTCTGTAAGCCATGGTATAACCCAAATCCTTAATAGCATCAAGGAAAAGTACTGTTACAGCATTTCCTGTTATCTTATAGATATCAGAAATAATGGTACGAAGTGACTTTTTGGTAAGAATCTGATTGATGTATCCAACTTCTTTGGGTACTGATTGATTGAAAATAATACGACCAACAGTAGTTTCAATGATGTGTTTGAACATTTCTCCTTTTTCGTCCACATCCTGAACTTTTACCTTAATAATGGCATGCAAATCAATTACATTCTCATTATGAGCGATAATAACTTCTTCAGTAGAATAGAAAATCATTCCTTCACCTCGAGCTCCCGGGCGTGCTTTGGTCATGTAATAAAGTCCCAAAACCATGTCCTGAGAAGGAACAGTGATAGGAGCTCCATTTGCAGGGTTCAGCAAGTTATGCGATGCAAGCATCAACATTTGTGCTTCAAGAACGGCAGCATTTCCAAGTGGTACATGAACAGCCATCTGGTCACCATCGAAGTCGGCGTTGAAACCGGTACAAACGAGTGGATGCAACTGAATGGCTTTTCCTTCGATCAATACAGGCTGAAATGCCTGAATCGATAAACGGTGAAGGGTAGGCGCACGGTTCAGCATTACCGGATGTCCCTTCAATACATTTTCGAGAATATCCCAAACAACCGGATCTTTACGGTCAACAATTTTCTTGGCCGATTTTACTGTCTTAACAATACCACGCTCAATCAGTTTCCTGATAATAAACGGTTTGAAAAGCTCAGCAGCCATGTCTTTTGGAAGACCGCATTCGTGCAGTTTCAGTTTTGGCCCGATAACAATTACCGAACGAGCTGAATAATCGACACGTTTACCCAACAAGTTCTGGCGGAAACGACCTTGTTTCCCTTTCAAACTATCGGATAAAGATTTTAATGCGCGGTTATTTTCAGTTTTAACTGCATTTGATTTTCTTGAGTTGTCGAACAATGAATCGACCGCTTCCTGAAGCATACGTTTTTCATTACGCAAAATAACTTCCGGAGCTTTGATTTCGATTAATCGTTTTAAACGATTGTTTCTGATGATTACCCTGCGGTACAAATCGTTCAAATCGGAAGTAGCAAAACGGCCACCATCCAATGGAACCAAAGGACGCAAATCAGGAGGAATAACAGGAACAACTTTAACAATCATCCATTCAGGACGATTGATATTTTTGCTTGCACGGAAAGCTTCAACAACCTGAAGACGTTTTAACGCTTCATTTTTACGCTGCTGAGAAGTTTCAGTGTTGGCTTTGTGACGAAGGTCGAACGACATTTCATCCAATTCGAGGCGTTGCAACAAAGTGTACAATGCATCGGCACCCATACGGGCGATGAATTTATTCGGATCCATATCATCGAGATGCTGGTTTTCTTTTGGTAAAGAATCCAGAATATCGAGATATTCTTCTTCCGACAGGAAGTCAAGATATTTTACACCATCCTGAGCTTTTACTCCCGCCTGAATTACAACGTATCGTTCGTAATAAATAATTACATCCAATTTTTTGGTTGGCAAGCCCAAAAGGTATCCGATTTTGTTCGGCAACGATTTGAAATACCAGATATGGGCCACCGGAACTACCAGTGAAATGTGCCCCATCCGTTCACGACGGACTTTTTTTTCGGTTACTTCAACGCCACAACGATCACACACCACGCCTTTATATCTGATTTTTCGATATTTCCCGCAGTAGCATTCAAAATCTTTTTCTGGACCAAAAATACGCTCGTCAAAAAGTCCGTCTTTTTCAGCTCTTTGTGTTCTATAATTAATGGTTTCTGGTTTTGTCACCTCGCCGTGAGACCAAGACAAAATATCAGCTGGTGAAGCCAATTTAATACGGAGCCCTTGTAGGTCAATAACGCGCATAGATATGGTTTATTCTTTCTTTTCTTCAGCTTCCCTCAAGGCTTTTGCCCGAGGGGTTTCTTTGATTTCGACATTCAATCCAAGAGACCGTAATTCACCAAGTAAAAGAGAAAAGGATGCGGGAAGATTTGGGGTTTGAATATTCTGCCCCCGCAAAATAGATTCATAGGTTGTTGCTCTGCCTGGAACGTCGTCTGACTTTACGGTAAGCATTTCTTGCAAGATATGAGCTGCTCCGTATCCTTCCAACGCCCATACCTCCATTTCTCCAAATCTCTGGCCCCCAAATTGGGCTTTCCCGCCTAATGGTTGCTGGGTGATCAAAGAGTACGGACCAATAGAACGCATATGCA
>JAUYEQ010000268.1 GCA_030691295.1 Bacteroidota bacterium | reverse complement strand
GCTATTGGAACTTCCGGAGTTTAGGCCGCGGAAAAGTGGATTTCGAAAACATCATCCGTGCTTTGAATGACATCAAATACACCGGTCCACTTTCCGTAGAATGGGAAGACAGTGGCATGAACCGTGAAGCCGGAGCTGTTGAAGCCTGCGACTTTGTTCGTTACAGCGACTTCGACCCTTCGGATGTGGCCTTCGACGACGCAATGCAAAAGTAGTTTCAAGTTCAAAGTTTCAAGTTATGCATTTAACTTGGTTCAGGTTTTATCATCACAAATCTAAAAATCAAAGAATGACCAACCGACGTAATTTTCTTAAAAGTACAACCACTGCAGCAGTGGGGCTGAGCCTTGGTGCTACAATGCCAATTCCAATAAGTTCGTGTGTAGGCGCCAACGATAAACTTCGTTGCGGCGTAATTGGAATCAACGGAATGGGATTTGCCGACCTGGCTTCCTTTCTCCGCCAAAAGAATACCGAATGCGTTGCTATTTGCGATGTGGACAGCAATGTTATGAATAGACGTGCTGCCGAAACCGAAAAAGCTCAAGGGTTCAAACCCAAATTATACAGCGATTACCGCAAATTGCTCGAAGACAAGGATGTTGACGTGGTGATTATCGGCACGCCCGATCACTGGCATTGTTTGCCAATGGTTGAAGCATGTCAGGCAGGTAAAGATGTGTTTTGCGAAAAACCCCTGGGTAATTCGATCGAAGAAATAAACATCATGGAACGTGCCGCCAACAAATACAAAACAGTTGTGCAGGTTGGCATGTGGCAACGCAGCGATCCGCACTGGATGGCAGCAGTTGACTTTGTTAAATCCGGCAAACTCGGTAAAATCCGCACCGTTCGTACCTGGGCTTATCAGGGTTGGATGGAACCAGTGCCAGTAAAACCAGATGCAGAAGCTCCGGCAGGCGTTGATTACGATTTCTGGCTCGGGCCAGCAAAAAAGCGTCCGTTCAATCCCAATCGTTTTCACTTTAATTTTAGGTGGTATTACGATTATGCCGGTGGTTTAATGACCGACTGGGGCGTTCACATCATCGATTACGGTTTGTTTGGAATGGGCGATCCTTCGCCAAAATCGGTAATGTCGATGGGTGGAAAATACGCGTATCCGGATGATGCTGCCGAAACTCCCGACACTTTGCAGGCTTTGTTCGAGTTCGACGGACACACCATGCTTTGGGACCACGGAACCGGCATTGATGGCGGTTACTACGGACGAAACCACGGAGTCGGATTTGTGGGAAACAATGGGACTTTGGTGGTCGATCGCGATGGATGGGAAGTTATTCCTGAACGAAAGAAAAATGCCGATCTGATTGAGCGCGTTCCTTTACAAAAAGGAACCGGTAAAGGACTCGATTACCACATGGCCAATTTTATTGAAGGCGTGAAAGACCGCAACCGCAACCTGAATGCCAGTATTGAAATTGCCGCAAACACTGCACGTGTAGCTCATCTGGGAAATATTGCGTTGCGCACCGGTCGCCGTTTGTACTGGGATGCTGAAAAAAGTTTGTTCATCAACGACGAGGAAGCCAACAAATTTTTGGTCCCGGAATACCGTGCTCCATGGGTGTTGCCCAAGATTTAATTCTGCATATTTGAGATATGAAAACCCGGTTAATAGCCGGGTTTTTTCGTTAATTACTAGCGAGTTACAGGCTACCAAGATAATTTATTTATTCTTCTTGTTGTAAATACAATAAGAATGTCCCATTTTTGAATCCTATTTCGAAAAGATTGTTGATATTTGAATCATATTCAACAGACTTTGCTGATTTATCAAAGCAATTTCAGGAATGGTAACGAATAATCCTAACTACTTAAAACGAACACCTGTGGAAAAACTATCATTAAAAGAAAAAATCGGGTATGCCCTTGGCGACGGGGCTGCAAACATTGCCTGGCGCGGAGTGTCAACTTTCTTATTTATCTTCTACACCGATGTTTTTGGATTAAATCCTGGGGGAGCGGGGTAAAATTTTTAGCCATAAATTTATTATAATGGAGATCACATTAAATAATTACTTCTTTATTTTCCGCATATTTACGGGCAAAGGTGAAAAAAAGG
>JAUYEQ010000265.1 GCA_030691295.1 Bacteroidota bacterium | reverse complement strand
TCCGAATTCATCGAAGCATAAATGGACAGTTTCGTTACTTCTTTTGACAGCGCTGTATTGTATTGGAGCGCTTTGAGCAGATTTGCCCCAGACTTAGTCAAAGTTCCCTTGAACGTTTCAACTTCATCCAGTTTTGGGATCAAAGCATTCAAGGCAGTACGCCAGGCTTCGTCAGATGCGAATAGGTCGGTTAAATTCCATTTGTAGTTTGCAGGAATTTCCTCACGTGTTTTTTGGCCGAAACTATTTGTCCCAATAAACAACATGGTCATTGCCAGTAAAATAGCTTTTGCTTTCAGTGTAAAATGTTTCATATTTCTGTAATGTTTGGTTTCTAGATCAATTGGTATTTGAATATCTAATTAATTACATGCCAACATTTGTTTAATGTTGAATCACCAACAAATTGGGATTGCTCAATGTTCAACTTGTTTAAATGGGAATATAATAAGTGCTTTATTGAACCCATTCCGGGGTTCTTTTGTGCTTTAATGTCTTACCCCAAACTTCGTACGGGGTTATTCAGATTAAACCACATTTGTAGTTTCGAAGAGGAAATCCTGAAAGGACTTAATCTGAACAACCTCGGGCTTCGGCGTGAGCTCAGTCGAACGGTTTAAACCATTGGTAAATAGAATGATGGGATTGTAAACCTGAGTGGGTTTAGTTAGAAACCGTATCTCAATTCTTAATTCGCATTACCTATTATAAAATCTTGTAGATGGTAAAGGAGATATGCTTACTTTTAGTTTTTCAATTTAAAAAGAATAGGCACAGAGGCACGAAGTCCGTATTTAATTAATAGAAACCGTTTTAAATCTGTGTTAATCAGTGTAATATGTTGTAAACTATGTCGCAACTCAAAGTATATAAAGCATCAGCAGGCTCTGGGAAAACTTTCCGGCTGGCCATCGAATACATGAAACTGGCCCTGACCAACGATACCAACTACCGGCACATTCTGGCTGTAACCTTTACCAACAAGGCAACTGCCGAAATGAAATCGCGCATCATCGGCGAACTTTTCAAGTTGGCGAAGGGAAACGATTCGGTTTACATGGATGTTTTGACCAAAGAATTGGGTTGGCAACCGATAATGGTAGAGCGGCAGGCGCAACTTGTGCTGAAGCGCATTCTGCACGATTATTCCCACTTTTCAATCAGCACCATCGACAGTTTTTTCCAGCGGGTAATCAAAGCTTTCAACCGCGAACTGGGAATTAACGCGGCATACAATGTGGAATTGGACGAAAACAGCATTCTAGAAGAGGCGGTTGACCGGCTGATTCAATCGGTGGAAGACGATCCGAAGTTGCTGGAATGGCTCGATGCGTTTGCTTCAGAAAAAATAAGAGACGGCAAGGGCTGGAACCTGAAAAAAGACATGATCAGGCTGGGAAACGAGATTTACAACGAAACGTTTAAGTCGCTGAACGAAGAGTTATACGCGAAACTCAATGATCGAGCTTTCCTGAAAGATTACCGCGCCAGTCTTAACAAAATCATCGCTCAATACGAAAACAAGCTAAAATCGCTGGGGCAGGAAGCTTTGAATATTATGGCGATGGAAAACCTTTCGGTAGATGATTTTAAGGGAAAGGGCAGAGGTCCGGCAGCAATTTTCCAGAAAATGAAAGATTTGAATTTTGAACCTTCAAATACGGTTCTGGCAGCGGCAACCGAAGCTTCAGCCTGGGTAACCGCTTCGGTGAAAGAACCTCAGAAATCGCACCTGACAGCCATTGCCGAAAGTAAACTGATGCCGAAATTGCAGGACGCGTTGCAGCTCAAAGAATCGCAGTCGCGCAATTATATTACGGCCCGATTAATTAACAGTCAGCTTTATACACTCGGAATTCTGGTCGATTTGCGAAAGTCTGTCAAAGAGATTTGTCGCGAAAAAGGGGTGATCCTGATTTCTGATTCTGGTCATTTGCTGAAAACAGTGATTGCCGATTCTGAAACGCCTTTTGTGTACGAAAAAACCGGTTCGGTGTATTCGCATTTTATGATCGACGAGTTTCAGGATACCTCCGGATTGCAATGGAACAATTTCAGGCCTTTGATCGGAAACTCGCTTTCGGAGAACAATCTCGGAATGGTGGTGGGCGATGTGAAACAGGCCATTTACCGCTGGCGAAGCGGCGACTGGCGTTTGCTGGCTGGCAAACTGGGTGAAAGTTTCCCCGCATTCGGACTTCAAAACGAAGTGCTGAACAGCAACTGGCGCAGTTATGGAAAGGTCATTCGCTTCAACAATACACTTTTTCGGTTGATTCCGGAATTACTGCAAAGTCACATCGAAGCTGAACTATCGGCTGCCAACATTGCCGAAAATCCGGTAGAAATTACCATTCCGGAAGTGTATGCCGACAGTGTTCAGGATATTTCGAACAAAGAGGTCGCCGATTTGGGTTATGTGCGGGTTAAATTTCTGGAAAGCAAAACCGACCAGAAAGCTGACATTGAAGAATTGATACTTTCGGAGTTGGTTGATTCGGTAAAATTACTTCAGGATAAAGGCGTGAAAGCTCGTGAAATAGCCATTTTGGTTCGTGCAAAAAGTGAGGCCCGCCAAATTGCCGACTTATTTCTGGAACAAAAAGGCCTGCCAGAAAATGCCGCCTATAACTTTGATATTCTTTCGAGCGAATCGCTCTATATTATTAATTCAGAAGTAATTGGTTTTATCATTTCCGCTTTGACCAGCTTTCTGAATCCGGATGATCAGGTGGTGAAAGCCGAAGTCAATTATTTATATTATCGAAAGATATTTCCGCAGTTGAAGGAGTTGGGGAAGGTTCCGGAGCTGGAAAAAGGAACAAGGAGCAAGGAGCATGGAGCATGGAGCACGGGGCTAGGAACGCCGCTCCCTGAGCGCGAAGCAGTCGAAGGGAGTTC
>JAUYEQ010000284.1 GCA_030691295.1 Bacteroidota bacterium | reverse complement strand
GGTTACAAATGAATAAATATTACTCATTATCAGAAGTTGCAGATTTATTATCGGTAAGTAAAGAAACTCTTAGGCGCTGGGATCGCAGTGGGAAACTGAGTGCAGTCCGCGAGCCGATGAGCAATTATCGAGTTTATCAAAAAGATCAGTTAAAAATATTTGATAGTCTTGACTTTCTTTTTAATCCTTCTGAAAACGAAAACTTTGTAACTCCCAATAGGGATTATAACTCTATCGAACTGTTCGCTGGAGCAGGCGGGCTGGCTTTAGGATTGGAACATGCTGGAATGAAATGTTTAGCGTTAAATGAATTTGATCATTGGGCTTGTGAGACTCTCAGGAAAAACAGACCTGATTGGAACGTAATTGAAGATGATGTGAAAAATGTATCTTTTACTCATTTGAATGGGAAGGTAGATTTGGTTACAGGTGGTTTCCCTTGTCAAGCATTTAGCTATGCTGGTAAAAAGCTTGGGCTAAATGATGCCCGTGGTACATTGTTTTATGAGTTTGCCCGTGTAGTTGATGAAACAAAACCAGCAATCTGTATTGGTGAAAATGTCAGAGGATTATTAAATCATGAAGATGGTCGAACTATTGAGGGCATGGTTTCAATTTTGGATGAAATTGGTTATAATGTAATAACTCCCAGGATTTTTAAGACAATGTTTTACAGAGTTCCTCAAAAGAGGGAGCGTGTATTAATTGTTGGCATAAGAAAAGACATAGATTCAAGGTTGTTCGAATTTCCCAAGCCCCACAAAAAGGTTTATACGCTTAAAGATGCATTAAAAAAAGGTGAATTATTTAATACTGATGTACCAGAATCCATCGGAAGTAAATACCCTAAAAGTAAAAAAGATGTATTGGAACTGGTTCCTGAAGGAGGTTACTGGAGAGATCTGCCACTGGAATTACAAAAAGAATACATGGGAGGTAGTTTCCATTTGGGTGGAGGCAAAACTGGCATGGCGCGAAGGATGAGTTGGTCAGAACCAAGTCTGACTTTGACTTGTAGTCCTGCCCAGAAACAAACAGAACGCTGCCATCCAGAAGAAACCAGGCCATTTACAGTCAGGGAATATGCCCGAATTCAAACTTTTCCTGATGATTGGATTTTCACCGGTTCAATTTCTCATCAATATAAACAGATTGGGAATGCCGTTCCTGTAAACTTCGCAAAAGAGGTTGGATATGCTATTGTCTCATTTTTGAATAAATATACTCAAGGCGCATAGTTTTCCATAATTGTTTCTATTTTTGATAACCCAACTTAGAAACAATTTTATGCTAACAGATCAACAAGCTAAAGAAATAATAACGGAAACAGTTAAAGCAAGTCTTATTTCATTTGCACGCGGTGCTCTAACCAAGAAGGCAAAGTTTCAAATACTAGATTTAATTATACCGAAAGAACGAAAAATTCGCTCAATCGTTGGAGGTTTGGAAACCTCTTTAGGCACGACTTTATGGGAGCCATTAGCAAAAGCACTAGCTGTTGAAAATGGATTTGAAGTAATTAATTCTAAACTTGAAAGCCCAGTAAATATGCCATCTAATCTTAGTAATACCTTGCAAACGATGCTTGATGAGCGGAAAAGAAAAAATGGGGTTTATAATGCACAATCTTGCCATTCTGAAATAAAGAGAGTTTGTCAAACATTTTTAACAAGACCAATTGATTCATTTGAACCTGCACCAAAAGGTTTTGGGGTAGATATTTGGTTGAAAAAAGATGATATCAATTACTTCTTTGACACAAAAACTGTTCAGCCCAATATTGGTAATTATTCAAAATTTGTTGAGCAAATAATTAATTGGTATGCCTTTTTTTATTCCCGGTATCCGGATCAGCAAGCTCAAGCTAGAATTGTTTTTCCCTATAATCCTTATAATGGTAATTTTTGGGATAAAACAATGGGAAAAGGTAAACCATTGGAAAGAGATTATGAAGGATGGGTGGAAAATCAATTTTGGAATTTTTGCTCTGGATTAGACAACACTTTCAGTATTATAACTGATTCCTTCAATGAATTAAGAGAAAGTAGGGCTTTAGAAAATGATCTAAACTCAATGTTGACTTAATTGAAGAGATGCTATACTGAATTTCAGTAAAGCATCTCCTTGAATGTTCTTCGAAAAAGAGAAGTCCATTTGCATGGGTTATACAAATTCGAAAGAGACTGTATCCCTTTATCCGGCGATATCAAAATGTTCTTTGACAAAAGCCTGTTGTTGGTTTTCTGTCATATTATCGGCCGGTTTTATTTCAATTTTCACCTCGTCGAAATGATGATCATCCTTTAAAATGTTATTTAATTCATCTTTTGCATGGGTTGGTCCAAAAAGAAGTACTTCATCATAACCTTTGATAACCTCGCTTATTCTCTTGTAAAAATCTGCGAGCTCATTTTGATCTTTGTTTTGGATCATGGTTTCATCACGGGGATTTAGTGGTTCATCCTGTTCGCCAACCTGTGCTTCAACCTCAGTTGCTGCGGTTTTGTCATCAGTAAATTCAATTAAATTGGCGGTCGAATGATCCATCCAAATGCCTAAACGTTTCGTTGTTTTCATCTTTACTTGTTTGTTTTTAATTACTATTTGTGTTGCTTATTCCATATACAGTTCTGAAATGGTATCCATATACAGCAAAAGTCAATGCGTCTTTTAATAATGCAGGCCTCCTGAAAAGTGTCCAGATCAATAGTTTCCAGTATTCGCCCCTGCCTCTGTTCAGAATGCCGATAACGTATAGTGATTTGAAAAAACTGACCAGATACGAAAATTCCATTTTCTTTTTCTGCTTGTTAATTTGCCGGTAGTTTAGCAGGAACCTGCGGATTCGTTGGTAATAGGGCTTTGTTGCATAAATATTCTGAATGATGCTTTTATACCCGTCTATAAGTTCCTGAGAATTCATTACGGGAACAAAATTCATCGACGAATCGGTATTGTTTCCTGATGATTCGGCAGTTAGCCGGTTTTCAGCTTTCAGCCGGTTGTAAAGTACCGTATTCTTCGGAGCATTTAACAATCCAACCATTGCCGATACAATTCCGCTTTGCTGTATAAAATCAATTTGTTTCTGAAATACAGAGGCAGTATCCGTATCGAAACCAACAATAAATCCGCCCGAAACCTGCAATCCTGAGTTTTGTATCTTTTTCACACTGAGTAGCAAGTCCCTGTTATTATTTTGCCCCTTGTTACATTCCTGAAGTGATTTTTCGTCAGGAGTTTCGATGCCAACAAATGTGGAGGTAAACCCTGTTTCGGCCATCAGCAGCATTAACTCTTCATCATCGGCAAGGTTTATCGAGGACTGAATGTTAAATGTAAACGGATATTTGTGCAATTTCATCCAAATCTTCATGGCCGGGAGGAGGTTGTTTTTGACCTCTTTTTTGTTCCCTATAAAATTATCGTCCACAATAAGTATCGGGCCGCGCCAGTTCAGATTGTAAAGTACTTCAAGCTCCTGAATAATCTGACTTGTATTTTTCATTCTGACTTTGTGTCCCAAAAGTGATGTGATTTCGCAAAAGTCGCAGGCGAAAGGGCATCCGCGTGAGACCTGAATATTCATGGTTACATAGTCCTTTAGCGACAGCAAATTGTAATCGGGTAGGGGAGTCAATTTTATATCCGCATGTTGATCAGTCCTGTAAATTTTTTCCGGAGTCTTGCCAGCATTTAAATCATTCAGGAACAAAGGCATCGTAATTTCTGCTTCATTCAAAATGAAATGATCGATTTGAGGATATTTCGCGTATTCCTGTGTAAAGAGCGGGCCACCTGCAATAATTTTAACTTCATACTTCAGGCAGAGGTCAATAATTTTGTCAACCGATTCCTGCTGAATGTGCATGGCGCTGATAAAAACATAATCGGCCCAAATCAGATCAGCCGGTTGCAGCGCTGAAACATTCATGTCAACCAGTTTTTTCTTCCAGGTTTTAGGGAGCATTGCCGAAACGGTTATTAAGCCAAGTGGCGGCACAGTTGCTTTCTTTGAGATAAATCTCATTATGTTTTTGAAACTCCAAAAAGAATCGGGGTATTGCGGATATACTAATAATACGTTCATCACACATTTTATTAAGAATACCCTAAAGATAAATGTGGAGGTAAAAAAAAGTCTTACACAATTTCCGGGAATTATTATAAGATTCACACATTTTTTGTTCGGGATTTTTCGGAACAATCGAATTGATTTCCAGCCCCATGTTGCTGTGCTTTTTTTCTAAGTATTTCTGATTTTTGAAATGTCAAATTCCTTGCGGTTATAAAACTGTTTGCCCGAGGAAGGACTCTCATCAACTGTATGATCTTCGGTAAAATGGCGCAGCACATTTAGTTCGTATCCAAAATCAATGGTATCTCCTTTTTTGAACCGTCTGGTTTGCGCAAAAGTTGAACTGTTTATATGGTTGGTGGTTACCCTTTTGTTCTTTTCATCCAAATTTGCCATTCCTATCGGGATAATAAGATGATTGGCCCCATCCTTGTTTATAAACTCATGCACACCTTCGCTTACCGGAAGCTGAAAAGTGTTGTGACCGTCTTCTATCAATGAAATATCTATTTCAACGTCGAGATAGACAACGCGTTCCGCTTCTTTGTTAACAAGCAAATGATCCACAACCCCAATTGTCCGGCTGTCGGCATCAATCACTTCCCAACCCCTTACATCACTGTAATCAGAGGCAACTTTGTAATCGGATAATTCATCCAGATAATACAGATTTCTATTTTTTTCAGACATGGTTCTAATATTTTTAAGATTCAATTAGTTCATCTTCAGAAGCAGGTCGGAAGCTTCTCTGAAAAACGTTTTAATCTGGTATATCTGATCGAGTATCAGTATATTCGGATCAATGGAGGCAGATGCATTTTCGAGTTCCACAATATCGCTGGCCAAATCAGGATATTTTGACTGCTGCATACTTTTCAAAACTGAGCTGGTTAAAAGATCGGCAGCTTTTCGGAAATCGTCGGCATGGGCGGTTTCAATGGGATCAGCTTTTATTCTGTTAACGTACTTTACTACCCTGGCCATATTCGAATGAATGTCCATATTAATTTCTTCAGCCATGGCATTTGTTGCGTCAACCAATCTCAGAAATGCTTCTTTACTAAACGAATCGTTATACTCCATTTTCAGGGTATCCTCATTTATGAAATTCACATATGAAGCTACTGTTCTGTTGAATTCGGTCACATTTATCAGATCTTCGGTAAACTGAACTTCCTGCACTGTTTCTTCTTTTTCATTAAAGGCAAAAAAATAAATAAGCACGGCAACAACGCCAATACCCAATATCAATGGCCAAACCGGTTTTTTCTTTTCAATTTTAATTACTGTCATAATGGTGTTTTTATTTTTTCCCCTTATCTGCAGGATGTGAAATTTCACACAGCAAAAATCGGAATATCTGACCGTTTTCCTGTTACATTTTTTTTAATAATAATTGCAATATTCACACATTTTATTTTCGCTTACCTTACCTCAAAACCTACTCCTGAATTTAACTTTACCTGATTGATTGCATTCAGGCTAAAAACCAAACGAATCCGGTCTTTGAACGATCCGGTAATTGATTCAATGTTTTCGGAAACCACAATTGGAATGTAAATTTCTAAAAAGTTCCATAACCCTGCTTTCAGGCCTGCTTCATAAAATAAGGGCGAATTGTTTGCCGATCCGTTTCCGTGATCGTTCAGGAGGAAATTTACAAACGGTTTTACAGGTAGCCGGTTGGCATTTCCGGGCAAACTACTTGTGAACGACAAGGAAACCAGCCATTGGCTGTATCCAAGTTGGTCGTTTACCGGCGATACCAAACCGCCTTCGGAAAAGCTCATTTGTCGCGACCACAGGGTTTTGGGGAATTCGCTGAAACGATCGGGATAAGTGCCGTCGTACAGATATTGCTCCGATCCGCTTCTGCCACTTGCAGCAAGCGCATAAAAGGGAACATCCGGATTATTTTTCAGCATGGTTCCGGCAAACAAACGGATATCAAGACCTTTTTTCTTTCCGTAATAACTTACCCGGTAATTCAACTCCATGGATGTTTTCAGGAACGACTGACTGGATTCAGAAGAAACCAGCAAATTAAAAGGATTGATTGAAGCGGACTTTTCCAACTGGTAGCCAAATTGCAGAAAAGAACTCATCGCTGCCTTTTCCTGAAGCTGGATCTGGTAAAGGTTTGAAGCGGTTATGTAATTTCCAAATACCATTTGCGAAAGGGGGCTATTTTCTTTGTAGTTCCTGAAATAAAGAGCCAATCCGGCTTTTGCCTTTTGATAATTCTGATTGCCGGGAGCGCCGAATTGTGTTCCTTCCAGCGAAATGGTTGCCTTTCGGATGAAGTTTTCGAAGGGAGTAAAGTTGTAGGCCACTTTCCCGAAACCGGCCAATCGGCCATTTTTGAACGACACAAACGGCATCACAAAATATTCGAACGGTTTGGGCATCAGAAAACCGCTGTGTACAGCCATCCCAAACATCAGCCCGTTTTCGCGGTTCCAGTTAAATGCGGGGAAATAACTCAGATACCTTTTCTCCGGATCTTCAAGTGTAAAGTAAAGCTGTTTCCGGACAGGGTCAGTCTTTGGAAAAAGTCCGGTCGTGCGAATGTTGTTGTTGAGCCTGAAAAGTTCGGGAGAAACATGTTTTGGGTCGATTTTCAGTTCAGAATAATTTTCCGTCGGAAGTTCGATCCACTGCTGTCCCTCAAAACCATCCACCCATTTTTCAAAATAAATCGAATCACCGGTCATTCCGGCAATAACCAGTGGTGATGCCAACTCTCCATTGTTTTTTACGAGCAGCTTCTGGTTCTCAAAACGAACCGCTTTATAGTCCAGTCTTTTGGTGGTGCCAATCAAATCACTGAAAAACCAGTCGAGGTTTTTGCCGGTAACGGGTTCAAATGTTTTGCGCAAATCGTCGGGTTGGGGATGCCTGAATTTCCATTCGCGGTAAAATTCGTGCATGACCGAATCGTAAACCGAATCGCCAAGGTATGCCCTCAGATAGTTAAAGGCCATTCCTGCTTTGGTATAAATCATCAGGCTATAGTTTATAGTGGTGTAATCGTTTGAGTGTAAATTAATGGGTTGTTCCAGGTTGTCGCGGGCATGCGAAAGCCATTCGAGTTCGCTCTTCAGTTTTACGGGCATTTGGTCGATGTTAAAAAACCTGGCCAGTTTCGTGTTTCTGATCATGACCTCCCAAAGTTTTTTGTCGGGATATCTTTCAGTCATATACCGGACTTCGTTGGCGCTGGTAATGCCTTCGTCCAAAAACGGGTACCTGCGTTCGTTCGATCCCAATACGCTGTAAAACCATGTGTGCCCTATTTCGTGCGCAATCACATCGTCCAAAGCATAAGCATCACTTGCCATACCAATTACTGTAATGCCGGGATATTCCATGCCGTTTCCGGCGCTCAGTGCGCTTTGCAGTGCGGTAAAACTTTCGTAGGGATAATCGCCGTTCCATTTCGAAAAATACCAGAGCGCATTATTTATGTAAGGAATGGCATCTTTCCAAAGTTCGGCCTGCTGATTGGTAAACATTGCCCATGTAGTTACCTCTTTTCCTGAATTCGGAAGTTTCACTTTCCCTTTCAAAACATGGAACCGTTTATCGGCAAACCATGCAAAATCGTGGATGTTGCTTTTTGTATATCGGAGCGTTTTCATTTTTTCTGATGATGGCGGAAAGGCTGCCTCTTTAGAAGGTATTGTTTTGATCCATGAAGTATCGGCAGCCAGTTTGTCAAGCATTTCAAGTTCCTCCGGATTGTTCAGTATTCCGGTTGCGCCTACGATGTAATTTTCAGGCAAAGTAATGCTTACATCGAAACTTCCGAATTCGGAATAAAATTCGCCCTGATCCTGATACGACATCGGATGCCAGCCGTTGCGGTCGTAAACAGCCGGTTTTGGATACCATTGCGAAATTTGATAGGATTCGCCGATGTGTCCCAACCGGGAACTTACTCCTTTGGGTATTTTTACATGAAATGGGGTGGTAATCATGATGGTGTCGCCTGATTTAAGCGGAGCATTCAGGAATATTTTGCAAATATCCGGTTGGTCTGCCAATAAATTCCACTGAACCTGCTGGTTGTTAACCTTAAAGTCGAGTGAATCGATGTATCCCTGCAATTCAGGATCGTTAAAAAGTTTTTGTTTCCCATTGATGCGGAATAGCTGTTTGGCCAATTCGGTTTTATTATTTGAATAGGCATTCGGCCACAAATGAAAATAAAGCGATAGAAGCGTATCTGGTGAGTTGTTGATGTATTCGATTGTTTCAAAAGCATTTAATTCGTGCAATTGATCGTTCAGTGTAACATCTATCCTGAAATTGACTTCCTGCTGAAAATATTCCTGCGCCGAAACTTCAGAAACTGACAGGATAAAAATGAAGCAAAAGGTCAATAGTTGCATGATTTTACAGTAGGGGAGAAGTGGCTTCAGATGAACGATATAGGATGTTTTTTTTTGCATTGTTCTTTATAAAAATAAATATGCAATACGGATCAGTATTGCATATTTACAAAAGGGTAATCATACCGATTTATATTTAGTTCCAATGATATAGCTTGTTATAGCAACAATATCATGTATCCGGATTGTCCGATTAGATCAAAATAAGGATCAGGATAATCAATAAAATAGTTCCACCACTGATGTAAATTACTTCGCCACCTTTGCGTACATTTTCCTTAATTCCCTTGCTTTCTTTTCTCAGTTCACGTTTTTCAGCAACGGTCATGTCCGATTTGTCGATGTTGCGAATTTCTTCAACTCTATTGTTCAGGCGGGTAATTTCTTCTGTTGATAATTTGTTTTCAGTTGCAACCGGAGCAGTTTTCGAATCAGAATTGTTTGCAAATGTCGTTGTTGCAACAAAAGTGAAAATCGTGAACAATGCAATAAAAATTGTCTTTTTCATCTTGTTTCTTTTTAAATTAATTTGAGTGCCTAAAAATATGAAATTGTGAGTTTTGACTTGTTACACAATTCCGAAAAAAAGTTACATTATTGCCACATTCTTTTCCATGGTTAATCTTGCCATCAGGTAACTTACCGTTGATTCTGCAC